>CAYUVQ010000025.1:0-12267 GCA_964448175.1 uncultured Cellvibrionaceae bacterium
TGGTACGGCACGCTGTATCCCACCTGCCAGGTTACAACCAGTGGCTGGGGCTGGGAGCAAAACCGCAGCTGTATCAGCACCAGCACTTGTAACAGCCAGAATGGTGCCGGTGGGCAAGTGTGTAACTAAGTTTCGAAGTGCCTGCTCCGGACGGGCTGGCGTTTGAACCAGGAGCGGGATTTTTAACCGCTCCGATGTTGCAGGAAAAGCGAGTCTCTTTGAGGCTCGCTTTTTTATTGTGAGGGTTAATTTTTTACCAGTTCACCTGGTGAAAAGCTGCTAAACGCGTACGCGCGCAACAAATGTGTGGAAGCGTACACAGGATCTTTTGTTTATCACCAAAGTCTCAGCACAAAGTCACTGTGAACAGCAGGATTGTCCCCCACCTTAAAACAGGTCAGCAACGGAGCCGCGCGCACATGCACTCAGCTTTTATTAACTCTATCGCCACGGCGGTTCCGGATTTTGATGTTCATCATAAATTCATTCAGTACTGCCCCCGGTTGATGGATGACGAAAAATCCAGCCGACTGTTTCAGCGCATGGTGGATCGCGCGCAAATAGAACACCGCTATTCTTTTCTGGAACCTCACAGCGATGAAGACAAAATGGATACCCAGGGTTTTTATCACGGCGACAGGTTTCCGGATACGGCTACGCGCATGGCGTTTTACGAACAACATGCTTTTTTGCTCGCACAGCGCGTGCTGGATCAACTGGAACTGGCTGATGTAACTCACTTGATCGTCACCACCTGCACCGGTTTTTTTGCACCCGGAATCGACCAGAAAATTATCGAGCATTATGATCTTTCGCCGCATATCGAATGCACCACCGTAGGCTTTATGGGGTGCTTTGCCGCTTTCAACGCGCTTAAACTTGCTCGGCATATTGTGCGTTCCGAGCAAAGCGCCAAGGTGCTGGTACTTAATATTGAATTGTGCACTCTGCATCTTAAGTCGAAAGGTACGCTGGAAGAGATGCTGTCGTTTCTGATTTTTGCGGATGGTTGTGCAGCAAGTATCGTCTCTTCGACACCAACAGGTTTAGAGCTGCAGGATTTTAAATCCGCTGTCATACCGGACACACAAGGTTTGATCACCTGGCGCATCGGTGACCTGGGGTTCGATATGCATTTATCGGGGCGCGTCCCCGCTGCCATAGCAAACCATCTTCCCGAGCAGCTGAATACCCTGCTGGACGGCTATACCCGCGGTGACATCACACACTGGGCCATCCATCCCGGCGGTCGCACTGTGTTGGATGCCGTAAAAAACGGCGCGCAACTGGAAGAACATCAACTCAAGGATTCGCGGGATATACTGCGGCGCTTCGGCAATATGTCTTCGGCTACCATCATGTTTGTCTTGCAGAATATTCTGAACAATGCTCAGCAATCCGGTACCGGTTTCGCGATGGGTTTTGGACCAGGACTTAAAATTGAAAGCATGCGCTTTGCAATTTAGTGCGGGCCGGAACACAGCGATGCCTAACTTCAATCAACGCAGTACTGAAAATGAATTAATGGATCAGGAGGGCATTTCATTTGCGGAATTTCATGATTGCCTGCAAGGGCTGGAACGGATTAATCATTTAACTCTGGCTTATCGCCCTACCCTGCGCTGGTTGCGTCCCTGGCTTAAATCCGGTGAACCAATTTGTATTCTTGATGCGGGTTGCGGTGGCGGCGATATGCTTCGTCAGATTGAACGGCAATTGCGTTCAGAACCTCAGAAAAACAACGTCCGTCTGCTAGGGGTTGACCTTAACCCCTGGTCCAAACGATCCGCCGCACTTTGCACAAACGCAGCGGCGATTCACTATGAAACAGCGGATGTTTTCCGTTTTCAGCCTGAGCAATCACTCGACCTGATTATCTGTTCTTTGTTTACCCACCATCTTAGTGACAACCAGGTAATTGATTTTTTGCGATGGATTGATACGCGTGCTCGTAAAGGGTGGTTTATCAATGATCTTCATCGCCACCCTCTACCTTATTATTTTATTAAAGCCGCCACAGCACTGCTTAGTCGCAACCGGTTGATTCGCAATGACGCAGCCGTTTCTGTTGCGCGCGCCTTCAGTGTCAATGACTGGCAACGTCTACTGGAACAGGCCGGGCTTGCGGACCGCGCGCGTATCCAGTGGTTTTTTCCATTCCGTTTATGCATCTCGTGCACCAGAACATCATGACCTCGACCACTCATAACGCGGTGATTATTGGCGGCGGGCCAGCGGGTGCTGCGGTCGCGATCAGCCTTGCACGTCTCAACAAGCCGGTGTGTCTGCTGGAACGAAAAGCGGGTCCACACGATAAAGTATGCGGGGAGTTTATCAGCTGGGAAGCGGCGCACTATCTTCAACAGCTGGGCATAAACCTGTCCGCACTGGGTGCGCAGCAGATTCGTCGGTTCAACCTGTGTAGCGGTGAGCAGCTGCTCAGCACAAGGTTGCCGTTCACCGGGTGGAGTTTGTCGCGTCGTTGCCTCGATGATGCGCTGTTGCTGCAAGCAGCATCCGCTGGTGTGAATGTGCGCACGGGCATCGCGGTCAGAAAGTTACAACGCGCAGAGCATGGATGGAATTTATATGCGGCTCATGGATATGCCAGCGAACCAGCTGCGCATAGCGACACGAATACGGAGTTAACGAGTGGCCTGTATTCAAAAAAAAACACCACGAAAACCGACGAATTACTCCTGCAAACCCCCACCGTATTTCTTGCCAGCGGTAAACATGATATCCGCGGCTGGTGCCGCCCCCGCCCATCGGCCGGTAATAATTTCGTCGGCTTAAAGATGCACCTGATGCTTGCGCCTGCACAACAGAACCTGCTGCGCGAGACAGTGGAGATTCATCTGTTCAATGGCGGCTATGCCGGGCTGGAGCCGATCGAGCATGACAAAGTTAATCTTTGCTTCCTGATCAACCGGAATATATTTCACAACTGCGACAAGCATTGGCCCCGTGTGCTGGAGTGGCTGGGAACCACCTCATCACACCTGCGCCAGCGCCTCCTTGGTTCAACGCCGCTGTGGCCACAACCTTTAGCCATTTCCGGTGTTCCCTACGGCTTCATCCATTCACCGGCAGCCGTCGAGCCGGATTTATTTCGTCTGGGCGATCAAGCAGCCGTCATACCGTCATTTGCCGGCGACGGTATAGCCATGGCTCTGCATTCGGCCGTGTTAGCCGCGCGGGTCTATGCAGGCGGCGGCGATGCAGCACGCTACCACCATCAGCTTCAACGAAACCTTCAGCAGCCGATTTACAATGCGCAGCGTCTGGCCGCACTTTTTTCCAGTGCGGCAGGAAGAAAAGCAGCGTTGATCTTAGGGCGATGGTGCCCGTCCTTGATAACCGCTGCGGTGGCACGCACTCGGATTAATTCGTCGCTGCTGACCTGACAAGCCAGCTTCGTGATCCGTCTTCTCCGCCTCGTGAGTGTGTGACGCCACTGCTGACGCAATCCCGCTTTTTTTAAACCGGTACCGCCCGCACGGGTAAAAATGTTTTTGCAGCACTCGGCTGCATAATACGCGCAATCCATTCTCGATCCAGCTGCAAAATATCTTCTACCGGCGAACCAAACCATTCCAGCGATGCTTCCATATGCGTGTCCCTGGCCACTTGGGTTAAGAAGTTGGTGTAATCAAATTCGCCATCAAACAACGACACCATGCCGTCGCGCGCACCTGCTGGTGAATACACGTTCGCCGGTGAGAATATCGACAACAGTTGTCGCTCGCGGATGTTCTTTAAATGGAAATGTTTGATGAAGGGTTTGAACTCCTGATATACGCTCAGCGGATCATCCCCTGCCTCCCAAAGATGCAGGACATCAAAATTTAATTTCAAAGACGGATGGTCAACCTCATGCATCAGCTGCCGCGTTGATGCCGCCGTATCAGCAAGGGTATTGGGATGAGTTTCAATCAACAGTTCGCAACCATAATCGGCCAGTTGATCGCATAGTCTTTGGAGGCGCCGCACCATCTGTTGCCGCTGATCGCGTGTGACCAGACGGCTTGCCTGCTGTCCCGCAAAGCTGCGAATTTTTCGCGTGCCCCAATGGCTGGCCAGCTCGCACAAAATGCTGGCCTTTTTCTGAGCCTCCTTTGGGTCGCCATCCAACGGCAGATAATCACTGATCATGGCCGCGTATAAACCAAAGGAATCCAGCCATCGCTCGTCATACTCTGGCTGATGCGCAAGGTTGCGCGCGTGAATCCCCCAGATTTCGAGCCCTTGAAACTGCTGCGCACGTGCCCACTCTGCCAGCTGCTCAATGGAAATTAACTGATGGCGAAACGAAATAGTACATAGCGATAGATTAATCATCATGCCTCCGCTGGCGATAAAACAGCATTATCGATTGATGGTTCTTCCCACGTGGCACACCAGGTTTGATAAACAGCATGCAAGTGCTGCTTAATGTTAAATTCGCGCTGATCCTGTTCATCCAGCAATTGAAAGATTTCGTTTGCCAGCAACGCATCACTGGTCACCGCTAACTTCATGGCACGGTATTGAATCACTTTATAGGTTTCTATTAACTTTCCGATCACCGCACACCAGCGTTCAAACTCTTCATCATCCAGATTCATGTTGCGCCAGAAAAACGCAAAGCCGTGTTCATAGGCATATTTACGGATGGACAACACCGGCAACTCTTTTAAAGCTTCACCAAGTTGCGACAGTTCTACGCCATGCGAATTATCGAGGTGATGCTGGACAATCTGACGCACCGCATCCGTCATCGGATTATTATTGAGATTCATGCACGCGAAAAAATAAGCCTTGATAGCCTCCGGCGAGGATGGCGTAATTTCGCAGCTGTCGAAGTAATAACCGCCCACGGCGTGGGGTGAGCGAACGGCTTCAAGAACTCGAGCTTTCGGTAATTTACCTTCCCAGCGGTAATCCGGATCAAGCATCAGCCAGACATCCGGATCCTCTGTGGTTTCCAGCATGACGTAATGCGGAAAGGGATTCGCATTGAATTTATTTTCCCGCTCCGGCAGAAGATACATATCAAGCATTACCATCACGTTTCGCTCGGGAGGCTTTTTGTCCAGCAGCGACAATAGCCGACGTACATTGGCCTCTTTACTCAGCGCTGCGTCGTACCAACGATGAATGGTTACGCCATAAAGCTGTTTATACCAACTAATAAAAAAATCGTGATTAATGGTAGCGGAGTGATAGGAAATTCGATAATCATCGGTGACAATAACATCTGCATCCCATACGCCAAAATAAAATGGTCGATGATCTACATATTTGGATTTTTTTATGATCTCGCACACGCAGCTGACAAAACAATGAACCTTAATATCATCAAACTCCACCGTTGGCTCAATGACATCTGCAGTATTTTCCAGACGCGCTAACAAAGTCGCCAAGGTATCTACCGTTTCAAAATCTTCTTTAGCCAGGGCGTCATCAGGAATCACGAAACCGTGATCCAGCTCCAGGTGCAGCAAAAGCTGCAACACCATCACGGAATCCAGGTACAGGTCCTCATTCAGGCGTGCGTATGGACTGAAGGCTGACACATAGGGAATAGCCATCTTATCTGCCAACACCTGATGAATCAGATCGACAATATCTGCTTTGGTCATGCGCAAAACCTTTTAGCTATGCCGGCGACAACGCGGATGAATTTGCCAGCGATTTACGATTAATCTTGCCGTTGGGTAAGCGTGGGATTTCCTCTACCTGCTCAAACTCATGAGGAACCTGATGCGGCGCCAGATGCCTTGCACACCAGGCCCGCAGATGATTGAAGTCGACGGCCTCACGCGCAATGAATTTCAGGCAGGCGCGTTCACCGGCATAGGCATCCAGCTTTTTAAATACAACCGCTTCGGTAATCAGCGGATACTCGAGCAACACATCTTCTACTTCCTGGGGGTAAACGTTGAGGCCCGCCACATTGATGGTGTCATCCAGCCGTGCGACAAAAAATAAATTACCCTGTGCATCCAGATAACCCAGATCCTGCGTAAAAATCGGCGCACCTTGTTTGGTGACGACGATCTCCGCCGGTGCCTCGCTGCCTGCTCCCGCGCTGAGTTTCAGATGTGGCAAGACTTTACCCATTTCATTCGCCGCTCGGACCGATTGGCTTAACGCCACGCAGCCAGCTTCGGAGCAGCCGTACTGCTGAAATAGAAATTGAGTTTTTTTCTGCACAGACTGGAACCAGGGCTTAGGCATTACCGCACCAGAGGTCATCACCGCGTGGAATTCGTTTCCCGCCGGCAACAGCTGACACAAGGTATTGAGTAACGTTGGTGATGTATAAAGAAGATGCTGCGGTTGCGCGCGCAAAACCCGAAGCAAATATTTGGGATTGATCTGCGTGATAATGATTGGTTGTACGCCGCGTTGCAAAGCTACCAACACGCCACAAATCAAGCCATACGAATGCGTTACCGGGCAGGCGACCACTGGCGTCATAGTGGCAGCTAAAGTAAAGCTGGCAATATAGCTGGCGATTTCTTCGTCGATGGATTCCCAGGCGCGCGCAATAGTTTTAGGTTCTCCGGTGGTACCGGAACTCATCTGCACCAGCATTCCCTGTGCGTCCGCCACACGTTCATGAATAACCAGCGGTTGATCCACATCATGAAATAATAATTGATGGCAACCGGTACGATGGGCAGCGCGGCGCGCAGCTTCCAACGGCGTTGCCGCGTGAATGGGAAAAACGGAACCCTTTTTTTGCTTGATGAATAAACACAGCGCAATCCATTCTGCTGTGTCGGTCAGACACACTGCCAGACGCTTGCCGGCACAGCCGCGCAATACAGGAAGGGTGTCGTAATACGAAAAGCGTGCAGAAAAAAAATCGCGGCTGTAGTGCGCGTCATTCACATAAATCATATTCGTGCTGGCTCTTGACTGGCTGAAGGGAGAAAAACGGGTTGCTGACCAGATGATGAAACTCCGCAAACGGTTTACCGACGAGTTTGCGGGTCAGCAGGGATTCAGTGTGAATGTCAGCAACGTTAAACTGCAGCTGGGCCTGACGCTCGGCGCACTCGGGGTTGTCGTCCACATATGTCTGAAGATGTTGACTCACCCACTGCCAGAAACGTAGTTCGCTCACACCGTAATAAGATTCAACCAGATGGGAAATTTCGCTGAGATTGAAAACAAATAAAGTATCCATCACCAGTTCACGCAAGGCTTCGATACTGGTCATCCAATAGTAGCGATTGGGCGGCGCATCGATATAGGCGGCGTTCAGCAGCGGAAAGTCCGGCAGGTGCTCGCGCGTTGCGAGAAAATCATCAACGTATTCCACGCTCTCGTGAAAATCCCGCAGGATAATTTTTTGCGGCCAGCCATCCCGATGCACCAGCACCATATTCTGTGCATGGGCCTCCAGCGCAATGCCGTGCTTAACCAGCAGATGCCAAACCGGTAATACCGCGACCTGAATCAACCGGTTTAGCCACGGCTCCCGACCATAACGCTCAAGCCAGTCATCAATGAACGGGCGACCATCGGTCTCCATCAACGCAAGCGCGCTGAAGGGCACCGCCTGCTCATCCGGCATAAGCTGCAGCGCAACGCTCTCGCGCCATATGGCTGCCACCTGCCCCTCTAGCTGTTGCTGCCCCGGTTGATAAATCATGCCGGCGTACTCATTGAGCAGCGACAACGGATAATATTTCGTAAATTTCGCATCACTGCGAACAACGGCTTGCAGCCAGGCTGAGATAGCTGGCGCAGAGCAGACACCGTGAGCTTCAAGATTGCGTCGCGCTGAGGTATTCACCAGATTCATCGGCAGCTTAAGTGTGGCGCGCGTGGGATGGCTTACATTAAGCAGACTACGGATCGACTGTGACGCCTGATAATAATCACCCGCCTCGCCGAGATGAATTATTTTTCGCTGTGCCAGCGCTGCGCTCAATGCTTCGGTACGTAGATTTTCCCACTGCCAGGGATGCATCGGCATTACCGCGTAATCGCTGAAGTCACCACCCTGTTGCCGCAGCCGATGGGCGAGCAACAATACAACTTCCTTATCCAGTTCCCGCTGCCAGAAATTATCTTCTGCCAGAGGTAATTCATGACGCACATGTTTGCGCGCTATCGCCAGCCATACTAGCTGAAAATGCTGGCCAGTTTCCGGACCATACTGGTGATGATCCTCCAACGAAAATCCGGTGCGTGCTTTAAAACAAGGATGATATAAATGGCCTTCATGAATAGCAGACTCCAACGCAACATAACTGAGATTACGCCGGATTCTTTCGCAGATCGGTAAATATTGTTCATTCCAACGGCACAGCCGAATGGTTTGTTCCAGCTCCAGCAACAGCTGCTCACACCGCGCATCGCTGATGGGTAAACTCATCACAACAGTCGATAGCTCAACCCCTGTGCGTGAACCATCTTTGCGCAGGCGACAGATACTGTCGGCCACCAAACGAATACGGTCAAATACCCCGATGCGACCCCGACAACAGTAGTTCTGTTGTTCCAGGGTGAAGCTGAATATCACCTCCTGCGATTGTGCAATTGCTTGTGTCTCGTAAGGAATTAATTTTTCATATAACAACGCTTCAATTAACTGGCGCAACACGCGCTGCTCGGAAGTCAGATCACGCCACTTCATAATTAACCTCCGTGGCAACAATTCCAGCGGCACTCGCAAGAGGATTTTTAATGTGCGTATACACAGCCAGCTCCAGCTCCGCTGTCAGCTCATCAATGTCGTGCAGGCGCGTCAGCAGGTTGGCTTTGCAGGGGATGGTGTTTTTCTGCAATAACTGTTGCACAAACACTTTACCCGTTCCCTGCAGTTGTTTTTCCAATGCATGTAACCGTCGCCGCACCCAGCCCACCAACACCGATTCATTTACCAGGCGATCAGCGCCCAGCCGATGAATCACGGAATAAAGTTGATTGATGATCAGGTAGTAAGAAAAACGATCGCAGATCATGTCATCGTCGTAAAACAGCTCCGGTGTTTGACGAACGCATGGTTCAATAGCCGCTAATGACTCACGGTGTGCCGGTGACAAATAAAACCCTTGGTTATCCCGATAAAAATACCGCGTCGGATAACCCGTTCGCACATCAAGCAAACTGTTCTGTTGGTGTGCTTCCAACGCAATGCCCTGTTCTTCGTATAACAGAATCAGCGGCACCACGGCGCAAGCCAGGTATTGCTCAAACCAATCGCGCGCCACCTGCGCCGGTAACCGATGTTCTTTTGTAGCCAAGGCATCAATCAGCATTGACAGCCGCGAGCGAGCGCCGGGCAAAGGGTCCTGCACCAGCGCCGCGATAGAATGAACACCCTGTTGGCATTGCTCGGTAAACGGGTTAGAGCGGAGAATAAGTTCAAATCCGGTTTCCGTATGACCGGGTAACTGCACGGTCAGATAGGCCGGGTCTTCAATGATCTGGAATTGCGGATACTTATTGATAAAACCGCTGCGACGCAACAAACTTGCCATCACCCGGCCCGCCAGTAATTCCGCGTAATGATTCAAACGCAGCGAGTTCGTGATCTTTACGGGAATTGAAAATTTCAGCATCCATGGCCAGTGCTCAGAATAAACCGTGCGTACGGACGAGGTTGCCGTAAAACATATTCCCCGCCGCCCCAGATCGCTGATTAATCCATCCCCCATGGCCTGTTGAATATAGGGCTGGTGCAACATCCACTGCGCCTGCAGTGGATGCGCCGGCACAACCACATAGTCCTCACTCACTGCGGGAATGTCATCGCCAAAAGCGCTGCGCAGAATCGTTTCGGCATCCTGTTCTGCAACCGAGTCTTGCTTTACATAACAGCGTTTGACCGCGAAATAATGCAGTTGAAACCGGCCGCCCAGTTCCGGCGAATAACATTCCTGCAGCCAGCTCACCATACCTTGCCGACTCTTGGGTGTGGGATGCAGCCAATGCCCATAAAGCAGTGATTGCTCCGAATCAATGAAGCGATCCCCGAGCAAACTGTCATCCGCCTGCCGCGCGTGCAGATAGCGTGTCATTAACTGCAGGCTTTCCGTTAAACGCAAGATTAATTCAATATGCTTTTGTTTCAGTGCCGGAGAAGATTGACCAGCACGCGCATAAATTTCGTTGATTAAAAATATCGAGGCGGGAAAAAAATCAATGGCTTGCCAGGGTGTATCAGCCTGTCGAATTACCACCGCACTGATACAGTGGCGCCCGACCAGCGACGTATAATCCACCATCAACGCCAGATGTATTTTCTGGTGTACCAGTGTCAGCTCTATTACCTGCTCAGCGAGCCCATGCTTCAGATCAGGATGCCGCGCATACCATTGCCGAGCCTCGCACCAGATCCCCTCATCAATCTCCCGCAAATAGCCGTTGATGAAGGCTTGAAACGAAGCGCGTTCTGCAATTTCACTGCATGACTGACTCATAGCTCACCCATTTAAATGGTTCCGTTACCGGTCCCTGAATGTGCAGGGGAAGAGCTATGAAGTTAATGAGAATGGATCTCAGCTTCAATCAGTTTTACAACTGTTACGTTTGTGAAGATCAACACGCCACAAACTCAACGCGGCGTGTTTTCGGGGAATAATGTAGACGGTTTAAACCGAAAAAAAAGTGCAAGCGCAACGAAAAACGTCAGCCACTCTGCAAGCGGTAACGCCATCAGGACTGGATAATCAGAGACTCCCCACGACAGCAAAGCCAACAGACTGATCGGCAGGACCAGACTGCGCAGCAAAGCAATCACAGCAGATGGTGCGGGACGGTGAATAGCGGTGAGGTAGGAAGATAAAAGAATGTTTAAACCGTTTACCAAAAAGATCGGCCAGATCACCCGGATAAAATCAGCCGCCAGCGCAATCACTGCGGTTTCATGAGCACCCACAAACCAGCTCACCCAAAGCGTGCGCCAACCAAGAAGCACGGTTATTAACAATCCACCGAGGGTTAATATGGCCACTGCTGATGTAGCCATGAATTGACGAATACGCTGTATCTGCCGCGCACCAAAATTTTGCGCCACCAGCAGTTGCATGGCATCGGCAATACCGTAAAAAATCATCAGGCTCGCATACAAGCAATAATTAACCACAGTGAAGGCTGAAACCCCCTCCACACCGATACGCGTGACGAGCAACCAGTTAACCATCAGGATCACCAGTCCACCGGAGATTTCGTTTACAAATTCCGACACCCCGTTATAGGCGGCATGGGCCACTTCACTCCAGTTGGTCTGTCGCAGGCGAAGATATAACTGACGCGCAGGCGACCAGAAATAACGACACATAATACTGAGCTGTAACACCTGTGACAGGCCTGTAGCCCAGGCAGCACCAGCAATTCCCCACTGCAGGTAGGCGATAAATAATGCGTCCAGCAATATATTGCTCAGCGCCCCGCACGTCAGTGCAACAGTCGCCATCACCGGCTTGCCATCGGCCCGAATAAAATAATAGAGCACTACCGAGAGCAATTGCGCTGGCATAAAACAGGCGATCACAAAAAAATAATCGCGCATTAATCCATGCAGCGAGGGCGGCGCGCCAAGCGCAAGGAAAATCCAATGACTGAACAACAGGTTTAACCCCGTTACCGTCACCGAAAATACCAGGATCGCAATAAAGCATTTGCTGAAAACAGCCGATGCCGCTGCCGGATTTTTTTCACCCAGCGATTTACCGGCGCGCACCGAGCCGCCAATAGCGAGCATCAGCGCAAGGCCAAACACAATGGCGAGATAGGGGATTAAAAAATTAATCGCTGCTAACGCATCAGCGCCAATAAAATTGCCGACAAATAATCCATCCACCAGACCCGCCGTGGTGAGCGCCAGCAAGGCGCCAATGGAAGGAATGACAAAATAAAAAAACGTGGGAATGACCGCGCCATTAAGGATGCGGTTGAACGAAGCGGGTTGCGTCAAAAAATATTCCTTTTGTTATGGAGACCACACCAGTTCACAAGACTCTTTGTGAGCAAACCGATCAAAATGTCGTTTTATTACATCCATCACTTCATGCAATTTATCAGCATCTTCAGCATAGCAATGGACGCGCAGCATATTGTCGCCTGCATACAGACGACACTGGCCGATTTCAAAATCCAGCGCGCCTGATTGTCCATCCCACTGCACGTTGATCTTGTGACTGAAATGGCGACACATTTGATTAAGGTATTGTTCTGCTTTCGCAGTGGTGACTTGTGTCTGGTGTTCAAGCATATAAACCTCTTCAAATTGTAGGCTGCCCGTTTTGTTTTTCAACGAAT
>CAYUVQ010000025.1:12367-32589 GCA_964448175.1 uncultured Cellvibrionaceae bacterium
CGAACCCGGCTCAGATGCATGTCAAGGCTGCGGTCATAACAGCTGAACTCGCGTTCCAACACGAGTCGATATAAATAAGGCTTGGTGAGCGTTTCGTTCTGATGGCTGGCCAGCATCCACAGCAACTTGAACTGGATTGGGGTGACCACTACTGGCGTATTGTTAACAAAAACGCGTTGCGCCTGCCGATCAAGATGCAGCGGCCCCACACATAAATCAGCGGTGCCTGCCCGCGAATCGGAGAGGCCCATGGAGCGCCGCAGGAGCGCGTCAATCCGTAACAGCAATTCAACGAAATTAAAGGGTTTGGGCACCAAGTCATCGGCACCTTTACTGAAGCCCGTGATCCGTTCCTCTTCGGCGCCGCAGGCGGTCAACATCATCACCGGGGTCTGGCGGGTCTTGCGCAGTTTGTTGAGGACAGTAAATCCGTCCATCCGCGGCAAGAGCACATCCAGCAGAATCAGATCAAAGCGGCTGCTGATCGCGGCCATCAAACCACCAGGCCCATCGAACCGTTGCTCCGTACTGTAGCCGTGCTGCCGAAGCAAATCGGCTACCTGGGTATTAAGCGCCGGATCACCCTCGACAATCAGGATATGTGCTGTGCGATTCACTGTGGTCAACATGAGTCCTACCGAAATTAGTCCGTGCCGTCCGGCGAGTGCCGGTGGCCGAAATTGTACATAGGCAAACGATTAACGCAAATGCTAATTATTATTATTTCGATTGATAAAAATATATTTTCCCTATCTGCGTGACAATGGAGAGGTGTCAGCCGCTGCCGAACATGGGAGAATTCGCCCACCCAATGGAATTGATGCCATCCAACTCTTTCAGGACCCATACCATGCTCGCCATTGATTCACAGACTGTTCATATCTGGATCCTGGATCTGGCGCGTATAGCTCAACCGACTCTGCTGGACTCCTATCGCCCGCTGCTGAGCGAAGAAGAAACTGCGCGCATGCAGCGTTTTGCATTCCCCAAACTGCAGCACTATTACCTGGCGACCCGCGCGCTCATCCGCACCAGCCTGTCCCGCTATGCCGACCTGGCCCCGGCGGCGTGGCGCTTCGCCCAGCACACCAACGGCAAGCCTTACCTGCTCAACAGTCCTATTCCTTTATCATTCAACCTGAGTCACGCGGGTGAGCGCGCGGTATTGGCTATCACGCTGGAAAATCAGATTGGAATTGATGTAGAGCAACTGTCACGTAAGCGCGACTGGCTGGGCATCGCTGAACATTATTTCCATCACAGCGAAATCGAAGCACTGCAAGCTCTGCCGGAAGCTCAGCAATATCGGCACTTCTTCCGTCTGTGGACGCTGAAAGAAGCCTATCTGAAGGCGCGCGGCACCGGGATTGCCACAGGGCTGGACAAAGCCGCGTTCACGCTCGAAGATGGCCGGGTGACCCCGCATTTCGCTCCCGAACTGGAAGCCAATGCAGCGGAATGGCATTTCTTTAATTACCAATTAAGCACGGAATATTGTCTGTCGCTGGCCTGTCATTCACCGGCCCCTGCCCGCACGCCGCAACTGCAGTTTTATCAAAGCTGGCCATTGGCGTCGGATCACGATAACGAAACCCCTAGTGACGCATTGATCAACCTGTTAAACCAATCCATCCCCGGTGGGTAACCTGCTTGACAGGCCCGTACCCCCTGCCTAGGATGCTCGGCGTCCACGAGGGATGCCCACTACTCCATTCGTAAAAGAAGATCAGCTTATGTTGCCATTTCACGAGGCCGTCAAAGAGGATTTTGCAGCGGTCAATCAACTCATCATCGATCAACTCCATTCTGACGTCGATCTGGTAGAGAACATCGGCCATTACCTGGTAGAGGCCGGTGGCAAGCGCCTGCGCCCATTAATGGTTCTGCTGACCGCACGCGCGCTGGATTACCAGGGTAAGCAGCATCTGGATCTGGCTGCGATCATTGAATTCATTCACACGGCCACGTTGCTGCATGATGATGTCGTGGACATGTCTGAATTACGCCGCGGCCGCCCTACTGCCAACGCCAACTGGGGCAATGCGCCCAGCGTACT
The DNA here is from genome assembly GCA_964448175.1 of uncultured Cellvibrionaceae bacterium. Lineage (GTDB taxonomy): Bacteria > Pseudomonadota > Gammaproteobacteria > Pseudomonadales > Cellvibrionaceae > Cellvibrio. The sequence goes on from CAYUVQ010000025.1 coordinate 14,424, forward strand.
CGTAGGCGATTTTCTTTATTCCCGCGCGTTCCAGATGATGGTAGCGATCGGCAGCATGGATGTGATGGCTATCCTCTCGGATGCCACCAATGTGATTTCTGAAGGTGAGGTGCAGCAACTGGTAAACGCAAAAAAACCGGACATCACTGAAGCCGATTACCTGAGCGTGATCGATAAGAAAACCGCCGTACTGTTTGCCGCGGCCTGTGAAGTCGCTGCAGTACTGGCCGGCACTACACCAGAGGTGCGTGCTGCCATGAAAGCCTATGGTCATCATGTCGGCATGGCCTTTCAGCTGGTGGATGATGCGCTTGATTACACGGGTGATGCCGCCACCCTGGGCAAAAACGTGGGGGACGACCTCGCCGAAGGTAAGCCTACCCTGCCATTGATTTATGCCATGCGTACCGGCTCGCCCGAACAATCAGCACTGATTGCAGAAGCCATCCGGCACGGAGACGCCGGCAAACTGGCGGACATCCTCACCATCGTCCAGCAGACCGGTGCCATGACCTATACGCTGGATTGCGCCAAACAGCAGGTAAATCAGGCGCTGAACCAGCTTCGCCTGTTGTCAGACAACCGTTTTACACTGGCCATGGCGCAAGTTGCAGAGTTTGCACTGGGCCGAAACTATTAAAATCCTGCCCCCACAGCCACTGCGTTCAACTGGACAAGAGCCGCACACAAGGTAGAATGCGCGCTTCGCGGCCGCTATATCTCGTGGTGCGCCACTGAATAACACAACCGAGTCTATTACATGATCCCTTTTGAACCTAAAAGCTCATACACCCGTGAAGACCTGATCGAGTGCGGCAACGGTCGCCTGTTTGGCCCGGGCAATGCGCAATTGCCCATCCCAAATATGTTGATGTTGGATCGTATCGTGCACATCAGCCAAACCGGTGGAGAATACGGCAAAGGCGAGATTGTTGCCGAACTGGATATCTCTCCAGACTTATGGTTCTTTGATTGCCATTTCCCTGGCGATCCCGTCATGCCCGGCTGTCTTGGCCTGGATGCTATGTGGCAGCTGGTTGGTTTCTTCCTGGCCTGGCGCGGCAACCCCGGCCGTGGTCGTGCACTGGGTTGCGGTGAAGTAAAATTCACTGGCCAGATCCTGCCTACCGCTAAAAAGCTCAGCTACCATATCAATCTCAAGCGTGTTATCGAGCGCAAGCTGATCATGGGCATCGCCGATGGTCGCGTATCCGTTGATGGGAAAGACATTTATTTCGCGTACGATCTGCGCGTTGGTCTGTTCCAGAACACCGATAACTTCTAACTGACGCAAACTCTCCGGGGCACTTTCGCCAAAATGGCGGTCAAAGTGCCCATCTTTGTCATCGCCCTGGATGCATTCACGCAATAGTTGTGTGTCATAATTGCGCACACTCGACCGGGTAGATCGAGAGACAAGCGTAGGTCTTGTACAAAAAAAGAGAAAGGCTCTGTAATTACATAAGAGGTAGCCTATGAGACGCGTTGTAGTTACCGGTATGGGCATTGTGTCCTGCCTGGGTAATGACCAAACTGCTGTGCTGGATGCCCTGCGGGCCGGACGTTCCGGCATCAAATTTCAAGAAGCCTATAAGGAAATGGGGTTTCGCAGCCACGTGGCTGGTTCAATTGACATTAATCTTGCGGAGCTGATTGATCGCAAGATTCTGCGTTTTATGGGAGATGCCGCGGCATTTTCCTATATCTCTATGCAGCAGGCTATTGTCGATGCCGGACTAGGAGAAGATCTCGTCTCCAACGAGCGCACCGGTATCATCATGGGTTCAGGCGGTGCTTCATCCATGAATCTGGTAGAAGCCGCTGATATTCTGCGGGAAAAAGGTCTCAAGCGCGTTGGCCCATACCGCGTTACCCAAACTATGGGCAGTACCACCTCAGCATGCCTGGCTACTCCCTTTAAGATCAAAGGTGTTAACTATTCCATCTCTTCTGCCTGCGCTACCAGTGCTCACTGCATTGGCAATGCCATGGAGCAGATTCAGCTGGGCAAGCAGGACATCGTCTTCGCCGGCGGCGGTGAAGAAGAGCATTGGTCATTGACCTGCCTGTTTGACGCCATGGGCGCTCTGTCTACCAAGTACAACGAAACACCTGATAAAGCCTCGCGCGCTTACGATGCAGAGCGTGATGGTTTTGTCATTGCCGGTGGCGGTGGCTGTCTGGTACTTGAAGAACTGGAACACGCCAAAGCACGCGGCGCTAAAATTTATGCGGAACTGGTAGGCTATGGTGCTAACTCGGATGGTTACGACATGGTCGCACCTTCTGGTGAAGGTGCTGTTCGCTGCATGAAGCAGGCACTGGCCACCACCGATGGCACGATTGATTACATCAACTCCCACGGCACCAGTACACCCGTTGGCGACCTGGCAGAACTGAAAGCAATCAAAGCCGCCTTTGGCGATGCGATTCCACCCATCAGCTCAACCAAGTCCCTCACCGGTCACTCCCTCGGCGCCACCGGCGTTCAGGAAGCGATTTACTCACTGCTGATGATGCAGCATAACTTCATCTGCGCCTCTGCCAACATCGATCAGCTGGACGCAGAAGCAGAAGGAATGCCGATCGTGCTGCAGCGCCAGGATGACGTACGCCTTGAACGAGTGATGTCCAACAGCTTCGGCTTCGGCGGCACCAATGCTTGCCTGGTGTTCCAACGCTACGAATAAACCGTAGCTGAATCAAAAAGCCCGGCTATCGCCGGGTTTTTTGTTTCACCCCTCATGAAAGCTCGCTAGTCGGATATAGAACAGCGTAGGTCGGATTAGACACGCAGTGCCGTAATCCAACATCTGGGCTCTTGATCAAAATATCGTCGGATTACGCTTAGGCTAATCCGACCTACTTATCCGGCTTACTTCTCAGATTCGACCCGCGATAGAACAGAGCGTAGGTCGGATTAGGCACGCAGTGCCGTAATCCGACATCTGGGCGGAGAGGGGTTGAACATATACCCGCGACGATCGCCTGTTTCAGATATCAGTATGGGTATGCAGCCATTGCTTGATCATGGGGAGCAAGCTGGGTCGCCAGGTGCGGGCTTGAATGCCGAAATAATCCCGTACCCGGCGGGCGCTCAGTACCGCACTGACAGGCTCCCCTGACGGCAACTGATCCACAACATTCAGTTCTGCACTTTCTGGCAGCACCTGTTGTTGCTGTAAAACCTGCAACACCTGCTCAGCAAATTCGGCCTCACTACAGGCATCGCTGGTGCAGTAATGCATCACTCCCCAGTTTTCCGCACCGCAGGTAATTTGTTTGGCCATGGCAACGGCAACACGGGCCGCGTCTGATAATGCCGTCGGTGCACCACGCAACCGGCTGCTGACCGTAGCATGCTGTTTATCCACCAGCTCCCTCAGGAGCCGGCTCAAGTGGTTCTCGCCATAACTGCCCACCACCCAGCTCAAACGCAATGCGATCCATTTGGTCAGATGCTGCTCAACACTTTCCTCAGCAGATAAAAATGCACGACCAGCATCGCTGTTAGGCTCAGGCACATCTTTTTCGGTATAGATACTTTTGTTGTCGCCACCAAAGACTTTGTAGCTGGAGAGGTGTATCAGGGGGATATTGTTCGGTGCACAGGCTGCTGCAATTTGTTCCGCAACCAGGGTTAGTTGCGCTTGTTGCGCAGGACTGGGAATGTCTTCCCAGCCCGCACAGTTAATAACGACATCCGGCCGTAGAAGACGCACGTATTGAGTAACCGATGCCGCTTTGCTCCAATCCACCTCGCCGGGTTTAGGCACAAACAGATTATATGCCTCACGCTCCAATTCATGCTCGATAGCACTGCCAATAGCGTTGCTGGCATCGGTTAACAATAGCTTTAACGACATAACACCTCATCACATCCGGATCAATAACCACTTGTATCAGCGCTGCATGACACTGACAGATAGTGTTTGCGACTGTGCCGCGTGCTTTCAAGTAAAACAATACGTTGTCGGCAGAATGACATGCATATTAGCAGCTTCATTGAGAACAGATGTACTGGCGACAGGTAACAGACTTGTGCAGTAGCGCAAAAATAAAAAGGCCGATTGGGTTTCCAATCGGCCTCTGGACACACCGGATGAACAATCAATCAAATGTGTTGCACCGTTTCAATTTCATATTCCGCTTCACCGCCAGGTGCGCGCACTACTACCACGTCACCCTCTTCCTTGCCGACCAATGCGCGAGCAATCGGTGAGTTCACGGAAATTTTATTGGCTTTAACATCGGCCTCATCATCACCTACGATCTGGTAAGTCATGGACTGATCATTTTCCAGGTTGATGATGGTCACCGTGGTGCCGAAAATCACCTTGCCCGTATGAGGAATGGTGGTGACATCAATGATCTGCGCGTTGCTCAGCTTGGACTCAATCTCCTGAATCCGCCCTTCGCAGAAACTCTGTTGTTCACGCGCCGCAGAATATTCGGCATTCTCTTTCAGATCACCGTGCTCACGTGCTTCGGCAATTGCCTGCACAATGCGCGGACGCTGAACTTTTTTTAAGTCTTCCAACTCAAGGCGCAACCTTTCAGCGCCCTGAATGGTCATCGGAAATTTAGTACTCATGCACCTATCCTCTTGTGCAAATCCTGTAAACGACGGACTTGGATCTGCGAATCACCCTTCAGCGCCATACACACCGCCTCTCCGGCAGCCAGGGTGGTGGTGTAATACACGCGATGGTTTTCCGCATTACGACGAATGGATGAAGAATCCCGTGTGGCCTGACGACCCTCTACCGTATTGATGATCATATCGATCTCATCGTTCTTGATCATATCAACGATATGTGGGCGACCTTCCTGAACCTTATTAACAACCTGCACCTCCAGGCCGGCAGCCTGCAATACAGCGGCCGTTCCGCGAGTGGCGACAATCTTAAAGCCCAGCTGTACCAGATCCTTACCGACCTGCACGATGCCGGGCTTGTCCATATCGCGCACGCTCACAAAGACCGTTCCGCCTGATGCAATACGGTTGTTGGCACCCAACTGAGATTTTCCGAAGGCTTCGCCAAAGGTATCACCGATCCCCATGACTTCACCCGTGGACTTCATTTCCGGGCCAAGGATCGGATCAACTGCGGGGAATTTGTTGAAGGGGAATACCGCTTCTTTCACGCTGTAATAATCCGGGATGATCTCGCTGGTGAAACCCTGCTCCGCCAGCGACATGCCGGCCTGGCAGCGGGCCGCGATCTTCGCCAGTGATACACCGATGCATTTGGATACAAATGGCACCGTACGGGAAGCGCGGGGGTTTACTTCGATGACGTAGATCTTGCCGTCCTGGTATGCCAACTGGGTATTCATCAGGCCGATAACACCCAACTCAATCGCCATCTTCTTGACGATCTCGCGCATCTCATCCTGCACATCGGCGGGCAGAGAGTACGGCGGCAGGGAACAGGCTGAGTCACCGGAGTGCACACCGCATTGCTCGATGTGCTGCATGATGCCGCCGATCACGACTTCCTTGCTGTCAGAGACGGAATCAATATCCACCTCAATAGCAGCGTTGAGGAAGTGATCCAGCAGTACGGGTGCATCTTCGGAAACCTGTACGGCGGTGCGCATATAAGTACGCAGTTCATCTTCTTTGTACACAATCTCCATCGCGCGGCCGCCCAGTACATAAGATGGACGAACAACCAGCGGATAGCCTACTTTGTCAGCAGCCAGCAGAGCTTCTTCCAGTGAGCGCACAATCGCGTTCGGCGGTTGACGCAGGCCAAGCTTCTCGATCATCTGCTGAAAACGCTCGCGGTCTTCCGCTTTATCGATGGCATCCGGGCTGGTGCCAATAATAGGCACACCTTCCGCTTCCAGAGCGCGCGCCAGCTTCAGCGGTGTCTGGCCACCGAACTGCACGATTACGCCTTGCGGCTTTTCTTTGTGGACGATTTCGAGTACGTCTTCCAGGGTCACCGGCTCAAAGAACAGGCGGTCGGAGGTGTCGTAGTCGGTGGATACAGTCTCTGGGTTACAGTTAACCATGATGGTTTCGTAACCATCTTCACGCATCGCCAGCGCAGCGTGCACACAGCAGTAGTCAAACTCGATACCCTGGCCGATACGATTAGGACCACCGCCGATAACCAGGATCTTTTTCTTGTCACTGGGATTGGCTTCGCACTCTTCTTCATAAGTGGAGTACATGTATGCCGTGGAGGTGGCGAACTCAGCCGCGCAGGTATCAACGCGCTTGTAAACCGGGCGAATGTCGAGCTCCTGCCGATAGTGGCGCACCGCTTTTTCCGTGCTGCCGAGCAACAGGGCAAGACGCTTATCGGAAAAGCCTTTGCGCTTCAAACGGAACAGACTGTCGGCATCCAGATCTGTCAGAGACTTGCCCCGTAAAGACTGCTCAATATCAATCAGCTCTTTGATCTGCACCAGGAACCAGGGATCAATGGCAGAGGTTCTGAAAACCTCATCCACACTCATGCCCATACGGAAGGCATCACCAACGTACCAGATCCGCTCTGCACCAGGAGTCGCCAGTTCGCGGCGCACTCGGGCTGCGCCCTCTTCACTGGTGTAATCCACTTTGGATTCGAACCCAGCGGAGCCAACTTCAAGACCTCGCAGGGCTTTTTGCAGGGACTCCTGAAAGGTACGGCCAATAGCCATCACTTCACCAACGGACTTCATCTGGGTAGTCAGGCGGGCATCGGCATCGCCGAATTTTTCGAAGGTGAAGCGCGGCACCTTGGTAACCACGTAATCAATGGATGGCTCGAACGAGGCTGGTGTAGCACCGCCCGTAATTTCGTTCTGCAGTTCGTCGAGGGTGTAACCGACCGCCAGCTTGGCCGCAATTTTAGCGATGGGGAAGCCGGTTGCCTTGGAGGCCAGGGCCGATGAACGGGAAACCCGTGGGTTCATCTCGATCACCACCATACGGCCATCAACCGGGTTCACCGCGAACTGCACGTTGGAACCGCCCGTCTCCACACCGATTTCACGCAACACCGCGATCGATGCATGACGCATGATCTGGTATTCCTTATCGGTGAGCGTCTGAGCCGGAGCAACGGTGATGGAGTCACCGGTGTGCACACCCATCGGATCAAAGTTTTCGATGGAACAAACGATGATGCAGTTGTCGTTTTTGTCACGCACCACTTCCATCTCGTACTCTTTCCAACCGAGCAGAGATTCATCGATCAGCAATTCGTTGGTGGGCGACAGGTCAAGACCGCGCGTACAGATTTCTTCAAATTCTTCCCAGTTGTAAGCGATACCGCCCCCTGAGCCGCCCATGGTGAACGACGGACGAATGATGCAGGGGAAGCCAAACTCTTTGGGCACTTCCTTGGCTTCTTCCATGGAATGCACAATGCGCGCGCGTGCGCACTCAAGACCGATACGCTTCATTGCCTGATCAAAGAGATTGCGATCCTCAGCCATATTGATGGCTTCTTCTTTCGCACCGATCAGTTCAACATTGTATTTTTCCAGCACACCGTGTTTTGCCAGCGCCAGTGCACAGTTCAGCGCTGTCTGTCCGCCCATGGTAGGCAGGATGACATCCGGGCGCTCTTTCTCGATGATCTTGGCAACGGTTTGCCATTCAATGGGTTCAATGTAGGTGGCATCAGCCATGGCCGGATCGGTCATGATTGTTGCGGGGTTGGAATTTACCAGGATGACGCGGTAACCCTCTTCACGCAGGGCTTTACAGGCTTGGGCACCTGAATAGTCAAACTCACAGGCCTGGCCGATCACGATCGGGCCGGCACCCAGAATCAGAACACTGTTAATGTCTGTACGTTTTGGCATGTCTGCTCCAGTTTAATGTCGGTCCTGAGACCGTAGGTCGAACTAGCCGAAAGCCTAATCCGACCCTGTAAAAACAAATTCAGATCTGGGGTCGGATTACGCCTTCGGCTAATCCGACTTATTCAATAAGTGCCGCCAGTGAATGACGCCACACATCCCGAGAACTCAGCGCTTGCGTGCTTCCATCAGCTTAATAAAGTGATTGAACAGGCCGTCGGCATCGTGGGGGCCGGGGCTGGCTTCCGGGTGTCCCTGGAAGCTGAACGCGGGTTTATCCGTGCGATGGATGCCCTGCAGGGAACCATCGAACAACGATTTATGAGTCGCTTTTAAATTGGCAGGAAGGCTGCTCTCTTCTACCGCAAAACCGTGGTTCTGGGCGGTAATCATCACCCGACCGCTTTCCAGATCCTGCACCGGATGGTTGCCGCCGTGGTGGCCAAACTTCATCTTGATGGTTTTGGCACCTGACGCCAGCGCGAGCAACTGGTGGCCCAGGCAAATACCGAAGACCGGGATATCGGTATCGACAATGGTTTTAATCGCTTCAATGGCGTAAGTACAGGGCTCTGGGTCACCCGGACCATTGGCCAGGAACACGCCATCCGGATTCAGGGCCAGTACGTCCTGGGCGGGAGTTTCGGCCGGCACGACTGTGAGGTCACAGCCGCGATCCACCAGCATCCGCAGAATGTTGCGCTTGACCCCATAGTCATAGGCAACCACTTTGAATTTTCTTTCATCGGTCGGCTTTGCGTGCCCCGATCCCAGCACCCATGAGCCTTCTTCCCAGCGATACGTTTGTTTGGCGCTGACCACTTTCGCCAGATCCATACCTTTAAGACCGGGAAAGCCTTTGGCCGCAGCCAGGGCTTTGGCTTCATCCAGATCGTCGCCCGCCATGATGCAGCCATTTTGTGCACCCTTGTCGCGCAGCAGGCGCGTCAGGCGACGTGTGTCGATATCAGCAATACCGATCACATTCTTGGCGACGAGATAATCAGAGAGGCTTTGTTCACTGCGGAAGTTGCTGGCGAGCAGCGGCAGATCGCGGATCACGAGGCCGGTGGCCCAGATGGTGTCACATTCCGCATCTTCGGAATTAACACCGGTGTTGCCGATGTGGGGGTAAGTCAGGGTTATGATTTGTTGTGCGTAAGAAGGGTCGGTCAATATTTCCTGATATCCGGTGATGGAGGTATTGAACACCACCTCACCAACTGACAGACCTTCAGCACCAATTGCAGTGCCACGAAAAACGCTGCCGTCTTCAAGAACCAGTAGCGCGGGCTTTTTTGAAGCCAAGTGGGATTCCCCGGTAATCAAGTCAACCTCCTCAGGTATGGTTGGCGGCGCACACTTTTCACACGCCCGGCTTTCTACAGGCCGAGGGAAGCAGACGCACGGCAAAAGGTGCGAAATCAGCGTGTATGAACAGGGCAAGAGTGAGTGAAAAGCCCGATCGTGGTTGTAAAAAAGCGAGATGAAACGCACAGCTTCATCTCGCTTTTATTACTCATTTCCGTGCGACCATGGCGCGGCTAGGGCCAAATACAATCTGACCGCGAATTCTACGGGAGCGCATTAGATGTGTCCAATAAATATTGCCCCATTTTGGATATTTGTCTTGCGAATAAACCCTGATGTTATTTACCCCACCAGGCCGCCTGCAGCTGATAACGTTACTGACACTTCAATGTGGTGACAGATCCGCAGATCAGCGAAGATTCAGCACGTCCTGCATGTCGTAAAGGCCGGGCTTTTGCTGCACCAGCCATTGCGCTGCACGCACCGCACCGCGGGCAAAGGATAAACGGCTTGAGGCCTTGTGGGTTATCTCAACCCGCTCACCATCCGCCATAAACATAACCGTGTGATCTCCCACCACATCGCCGCCGCGTACCGTGGCAAAACCGATGGTGTCACGGGCGCGCGGGCCGATCTGCCCTTCGCGGCCGTATACCGCGACCTTATCCAGATCGCGCGCTAACGCATTCGCCAGAACCTCACCCATACGCAATGCGGTACCGGACGGCGAATCGACCTTGTGGCGGTGATGCGCTTCATAGACTTCCACGTCCACATCATCACCCAGAACCCGCGCCGCTATATCCAGCAATTTGAAACAGAGATTGACTCCGGTGCTGAAATTGGCAGAGAGGCACAGGGCAATCTGGTTCTGGTAATTCAGGAGTTCGGCTTTTTCTTCGGCGCTGAAGCCGGTGGTGCCGATCACCATCCCTTTGCCTTTTGCTGCACACAACTGGGCGTTGGCCAAGGTCGCGGCGGGTGTACTGAAATCGATCAGAACGTCAAAATCATCAATGACGTGAGCAAGGTTTCCGGCCACGCTAACGCTTTTTTTCCCCACACCAGCCAGCTCCCCGGCATCAACGCCGACCAGTGAGCTTTCAGGGCGAACAATGGCTGCCGTCAGTTGAGCTTCGCTGGCACATACGGCTTCAATTAAAGCCTTACCCATACGGCCGGATGCGCCGGCAATTGCAATGCGAATGGTCATAACAAAATCCAGTATTGTCTAGTTTTGGTGGGGGAAATCGCTGGGCGTTTCATCCATATCGACGTCGAACAGATGGCCGAGCTTGCCCTGCTTGGTTTCAAGATATTTGGCGTTGTGAGGATTGCGACCGGTTTGATGCGACATACGTTCAACGACCTCGATGCCCATATCCTGCAGCGCTTTTATCTTGCGGGGATTGTTGGTCAGCAGCCGCAGCGACTTGATCTGCAGGTGTTCGAGCATGGGTTTCAGGATGCTGTAATCGCGCATGTCGGCACCAAAGCCCAGGCGCTCATTCGCTTCAACGGTGTCCGCACCGCAGTCCTGCAACTTATAAGCTTTGATCTTGTTCAGCAAACCGATGCCACGACCTTCCTGGCGCAGATAAAACACGGCACCGCGTCCGGCCAGGGCAATCTTGTGCAATGCCGACTGTAATTGCGGGCCACAGTCGCAGCGCAGGCTGAACAATGCGTCGCCGGTCAGGCACTCTGAATGTACCCGCGCCAGCACTGGCTCATCACTGCTGATGTCGCCCATGGTCAACACCAGATGCTCTTTGTCTGTGGAGTCGTCGGCGAAGCCGTGCATCACAAACATGCCCCAGGGTGTGGGGAGTTTGGATGATTCAATAAAACGAATGGTCACGCGTGAACCTCAATGAATACTGCACGTCGTGCAGCGGAAAACCCTAATGGCGGGACTGTAATAGCAACACGCCGTTGTCGACTCGCATATCCACTTTGCTCAGGTAACTGTTGCCCAGAAGGATCACCTGGGGAAATTCGGTACTGCTCACCGACGCTTTGACCTGCTGCGCTTCGATATCGCCGATGGACACCGAGCTGAGGATCACCTCGTAGGCTTGTTTTAATCCATTGGCGGTGCTCACCATGATGGGGCGTCCGGCGCGATAATCAATACCAAGCTGCTCTGCCACCAGATAATTCATGGCAATACTGGTTGCCCCGGTATCAACAAAAAACTCCACCGGCATGCCATTGATCCGGCCGGGCGTTACGTAATGGCCTCCGTGGGTGCTGGGGATACGTACTATCGGTTTTTCCGCCTGGGTAAAATTGGTCGCGATACGCTTGGTCAGCGTTAACGTCTGACGCTTGCCATCAATCTCTACCACTGCTTTTTTGCCATCACTGGAAATGAGCCGTACGCCTTCCGGGCTATTCGCGCCGTCGCGCAGCATCCGCTGCTTTCCGTCAATTTCCAACAATGCACTGCCCCGCGCCAGCATCCGCACCTGAACATCCAGCGCCAGCGCACTTTGAGCAATGAACGACAACACCAGCAGGCATGGCGCCAGCACCGATGCGGTAGACAGCAATCGACTGTATCGCTGCATTTGAAAAAATCCTTTCCTTAGTTAGATAAGCCAGGCCAGCGCCTGCAGGCAAATCCAGGCGTAAACTGCGGCCAAAATATCGTCAATCATGATGCCGAAGCCGCCATGAACACGCCGGTCAACCGCACCGATCGGCCAGGGTTTAAGTATGTCGAAGAAGCGGAACAGGATAAATCCGACGAGCATCCAGTGCCAGCCTGCGGGCGCAAAAAACATGGTTAACCAATAGCCCACCATCTCATCCCACACAATGCCGCCGTGGTCGTGCACCCCCAACGCACGGGAGCTGCGGTCACACCAGACCACCCCCAGCGCAAAGGTCACTACCAACCAGGTGAGATATAGCGGCCAGGACAAATCCTGAATCAGCCAGAAGATAGGAATTGCGACCAGCGTGCCAAAGGTGCCGGGGGCACGCGGCGCAAGGCCACTGCCGAAACCAAAGGCGAAGAAATGATTGGGGTTGGTCAGTACCGCTTTCAACGTTGGATTATTCATGAGAAGTGCTGATAGCCTTGTCGGGTCAGTTCAAAGGGCTCACCGTGCAGTTCGCAGGTTACTCCGCGTCCGGGAATCAGTTCCCCCACCACAGTGGCGTTGAGTTTGCCTTCTGCAATTAACATGGCCAACTCTGGCATTCTGTCCGGAGGGACGGTGAAACACAGTTCATAGTCGTCGCCACCAGTTAATGCCCAGTGGCGCGCCTGATCCAGATCGCCCGCAGCCAAAGAAGCCGGCGAGAGCGGCAGATTGTCAACATCAAGAATAGCGGCCAGATCACTGGCGGCGCAGATATGTCCCAGGTCCGCCACCAAGCCATCAGAAATATCCAGCGCAGCGCTGGCGATGCCGCGCAAAAGCCCTGCTTCATATAAGCGCGGTTGCGGACAGTAAAAACGTTCGCGCAGATAGGTTTCATGCTCCGCTTCCAACTGCACACGCTGTTGAATAACTGCCAGAGCCGCTGCGCCATCACCCAGATAATTAGTCACCACCACATAGTCGCCGGGGCTGGCTCCATCGCGTCGCAGTGCGAGATGAGGCGTAACGGCGCCCATGATTTGCAAAGTGATGCTCAAGGGCCCGGCGGTCGTATCGCCACCCACCAGTGCACAATTAAATTCCCGCGCAACACGGAATAAACCGCGACTGAACGCGCGCAACCAATCCTCATTGGTGTCCGGCAGGGTGAGCGCCAGAGTGAACCACAAAGGGTCGGCCCCCATCGCCGCCAGATCGCTCAAATTAACTCGCAGTGCGCGCTCGGCAATCTGTTCTGGATCGGCATCGGCCGGAAAATGCACATCGGCCACCAGCGTATCTACAGATACCGCCAGCTGTTTGTCCGGCGGCGGTTGTAGCAGCGCGCCGTCATCGCCAATTCCAAGCACGACCCCCGCGGGTGGACTTTCCACCTGCTCCCGCTGGAAAAACTGGCGAATCAGCTCAAACTCGTTCATCGCTTCCTGCTGTCAGCGCCGGGCGCCCCGATCGGCTTTTACTTCAATCGCACGCACCACGGCGGCGGTTTTATCGAGGACACCATTGATGAATTTATGGCTGTCTTCCGCGCCGAATTTTTTGGCGAGGGCGACGGCTTCATTGATAACAACTTTGTATGGGACATCGAGACGGAACTTGAATTCATAGGTCGCCATACGCAGCAACGCTTCAGTAACCGGATCAAGTTCGTTCAGCGCACGATCCACGAGGTGGGGAGAAAACAGTGCTTCAATCTCACTCAGGTACTGGGGGACACCGTGAAGCAGCTCGTGGAAGTAAGCCACATCTACATTTTTCATATCATTGTCGGTGCGGAATTCCGCTTCGATCACGTTGATACTGGCACCAGCCATCTGCCATTGATACAGCCCCTGCATCGCGTAATGACGCGCCATACGACGGGTCGCTGCAGTAGCCCCTTTATAGGCGGGAGCGTCGGAGGAATTACTCATTAAGACTTACCTGAAAACGGAACAGCGAAAATAAATGTGATTGCCGGGCTACGCAGAAACCGGTGCCCGGCCATAAGGGTTATATGCGGCCCAACAGCGACACCATCTCCAGCGCCGTCGCAGCAGCTTCAACACCTTTGTTACCCGCCTTGGTGCCGGAGCGCTCAATCGCCTGCTCAATGGAATCTACAGTTAATACGCCGAAGGTGATAGGTACACCAGCGTTCAATGAGACCTGAGCAAGACCTTTGGTGCACTCGCCCGCCACGTAATCAAAATGCGGGGTGCCGCCACGGATTACGGCGCCGAGCGCGATGATTGCATCGAATTCCTGTTTAGCGGCGACCTTCTGCGCGACCACGGGAAATTCAAACGCACCAGGTGCGTAATAGATGGTGATGTTTTCGTCTTTGATTCCATGACGACGCAAGGTGTCCAATGCACCTTCCTTCAGACTCTCGACCACAAAACTGTTCCAGCGGCTGACGATCAGCGCGTATTTACCTTTGCTCGCGGCGAAATCACCTTCGATAACTTTAATGCTCATAACAGCCTCTTCGTGATTGCCAGCATTACCAGCTGGCCGATGTTTACGGGGTTTCGTGGGTCGGATTTTTAGTCCGACAAAATTTTCAATGTGGTCTGTCTGGCCAGGGTAGTGCCAAGTCGTTTGATCGTGGTTCCGAAAAAATGACTGTCGGATTACGTTGCGACCCTCTGACCTACTGCTAAATCTCCTGATCCTAGTCCGAAATAATTGTCGGATTACGCTGCGCTAATTCGACCTACTGCTGAGCTGCCTGATCATAGTCCGAAAAAAACTGATCCTCCGATTACGCTGCGCTAATGGGACCTCTATTGGTCGGGATACCGCGGGCTAATTCGACCTGCTTTTGGTTCGGGGTTGCTGCTGACCAGCTGATTACCACCGATGGCCTTCGATCCCGGCGAATTAACTCTCCTCGTCCGGACTGACGTATTCCACCACTTCCAGATCAAAGCCGGACAGCGCAGAAAAACGCATCGGCAATGACATCACGCGCATCTTGCCGACGCCCAGGTCGCGCAGGATCTGTGAGCCGGTACCGACCTGCTTATAAAGAATTTCACTGGCCCGACGCTGCGGGCGGCCAGAGAGCATCCAATCAATACTTTCTTCCACTTCTTCCGTGCTTTCGTCATGACAAATTAACAGCACCACTCCTTTGCCTTCTTGATTCACCCGTTGCAGCGCCTCGTGATAGGTCCACAACTTGCAACCCTCTGCACTGAAGCGCTTCATCGACAGTACGTCCCGGGCAATATCCATCACGTGCACGCGAACCAGTGTCGGCTCCGCTGCATTGAGTTCACCTTTGACCATAGCAAAGTGCAGATCGCCGCGCGCCAGATCACGGTATGTGTGCAGCTGGAACTCACCATACAGGGTTTCAACGCTGCGGGTATTGATGCATTCAACGGTACGCTCTTTCGTGGCGCGGTAATGAATCAGGTCGGCGATTGTGCCTATCTTGAGGTCATGTTGTTTGGCAAAGGTTTCCAGGTCGGGGCGGCGCGCCATGGTGCCGTCCGGATTCATGATCTCTACCAATACTGAGGCCGGTGCGAAACCGGCAAGACGCGCCAGATCACAACCTGCTTCGGTATGACCAGCGCGACTCATAACGCCGCCGGGCTGGGCCATCAACGGGAAGATGTGACCGGGCTGAACAAGATCCTGGGGTTTGGCTTCGGGGTGCACCGCTGCGCGAACGGTACGTGCGCGATCAGCCGCCGAGATACCAGTGGTAACTCCCTCGGCAGCTTCGATGGAGACGGTGAAGTTAGTGGTGTGCCGGGATTTATTGTCGGACACCATCAACGGCAGGCCTAGCTGCTTGCAGCGCTCCGGAGTGAGCGTCAGGCAGATCAGCCCGCGCGCATGGGTGGCCATAAAGTTAATGTCTTCGGGACGCACCTGCTCGGCAACCATGATCAGGTCACCTTCGTTCTCACGATCTTCATCGTCCATCAGCACAATCATCTTGCCCTGGCGCAGATCATCAATCAGCTCGTCAATCGTATTCAGTTGCATAGCACAGTCTCTAACGGCGAGTTAATCGCTAATGAGTAAAAATTACAGGAAGCCATGTTGGGATAAAAATTCCATGGTGATGGCCGAACCACCGGACTCAGCGGCTTTATCACCCTGCATCAGACGCTCCAGGTAACGCGCCAGCACATCAACCTCAAGGTTTACCAGGGAGCCGGGCTGATATTCCCCCATAATTGTGTGCGCCAGGGTATGCGGCACAATGTTCAATTCAAATTCCGCACCGTCTACCGAATTCACCGTCAGGCTGGTGCCGTCCACGGTGATAGACCCTTTGTGCGCAATATACTTGGCAAGGGCTTTAGGCGCGCGCAGGCGAAACCGTTCGGAGCGGGCATCGGGATGACGACTGACCACTTCTCCCACACCGTCCACGTGACCGCTGACAATATGACCGCCCAGACGGGTTTGCGGGGTAAGAGCTTTTTCTAGATTAACCTGCTGCCCCACGGTCCATTGCGGGATGGTTGTGTTATCAAGCGTTTCGCGCGAGACATCAGCCCAGTAACCATCACCGGGCAAATCCACCACAGTCAAACAAACCCCGTTAGTGGCAATAGAATCACCCAGCTGCACATCGGCCAGACCCAGCTTGCCAGTCCTGACACGTAAACGCAGGTCGCCGTTGCGCGGCTGTACAGCCACAACCTGCCCGACTGCTTCGATGATGCCTGTGAACATAGTAACCTCACACGTTTATCCGGCGGCTGTGAACAGCTGCGCCCTGTCGCCACCGCTGACTCAGTGTTCCATATCCGGCACAGCAGTAATGCGCCAATCGTCGCCCACCGCACGCATATCATTGATCTTCATGGGTAAGGCCGCAGACATGGTATTTAAAGGTAGATCAAACAAGGGGCGGGCGCTGCTGCCTAATAATTTTGGCGCCATATAAATAATTAGTTCGTCCAACAGACCACGGCGAAGGAAACTGCCGGCCAGCGTAGCTCCCGCCTCAACCAGCACCTCGTTGCATTGGCGCTGCGCCAGTTCGCGCAGGACAGCCAGCAGATCAATACGCCCTTGGGCGTCCGGCAGAGCCAGCAGCTCGACATGGGCAGGCCACTCATGGCAGCGTGCCGAGTTATCTTCCGCGCCGTTATGTATCAACAGGATGGGCGATGGATGACGCAGAAGTTCAGCATCGCGGCCCAGACGTAAACGCGAGTCCAGAATCACCCGCAACGGTTGCCGGGCCGCCGCATCGACAGCATTGGGTAATTGCAATTCATCAACCCTTACCGTCAGAGCTGCATTATCGCTGATGACGGTATCGATACCGCTGATGATGGCACAGCTGCGCGCGCGCAGGCGCTGTACATCTTCCCGGGACTTGCGCCCGGTCACCCACTTGCTCTGGCCGCTCGCCATGGCGGTGCGGCCATCAAGACTCATGGCCAGTTTGCAGCGGACATGGGGGAGTTTACGTTCCATTCGTTTAAGAAAACCGGGATTAAGTGCCCGTGCGTCTTCTTCCAGCAATGGACCGTCAATTACCACACCGGCAGCGCGCAACCGCTCAAGCCCTGTACCCGCCACGCGGGGATTGGGGTCTTCCATCGCAAACACGACGCGTGCCACGCCCGCCGCCAGCAGAGCCTCCGCACAAGGACCGGTCCGACCCCGATGGCTGCAGGGTTCAAGCGTGACGTAAGCTGTTGCACCGCGCGCCTCAGTACCTGCCTGTTGCAGAGCATGTACCTCGGCATGAGCTTCGCCCGCCCGGTAGTGCCAGCCCTCAGCAATCACCTGCCCATCTTTTACCAACACGCAGCCTACACGGGGATTGGGCTTGGTGGTGTACAGCCCCCGCTCGGCCAGGCGCAGCGCCTGGGCCATATACATGTGATCGGTGTGGGTCAGTGGCATAGACAGTTACTTGTGATCCGGATGTTGCTCAAGACGATCGATTTCCTGACGGAACTCATTCAGATCTTTAAAGCGGCGATAGACCGAGGCAAACCGGACATAAGCCACTTCGTCGAGCTTCTGCAGTTGCTCCATGACTTTTTCACCGACGGTCAAGGATTTCACCTCGCGCTCACCGGTGGCCTGCAGAAAGTGTTTAATGTTGTTGATCGCAGATTCGATTGCCTCAGTACTCACCGGCCGTTTTTCCAGCGCGCGTAACAGACCGGCACGCAGCTTATCTTCATCAAACGGCTGACGGGTTCCATCCTGCTTGATGATGCGCGGCATCACCAGCTCGGCAATCTCATAGGTGGTGAATCGTTCGTGGCAGGACAGGCACTCGCGGCGGCGGCGCACCTGATCGCCCTCGGCCACGAGGCGGGAGTCGATTACCTTGGTATCCTCGGCGCTACAAAAGGGACAGTGCATGAAAGGTAAACCCCATCATCCGCAAAATTGCCGCGCATAGTATCACAATTTTTTTCCGGCAAGGCTGGATTGCGCCGCTCACGGGC
>CAYUVQ010000026.1:0-19602 GCA_964448175.1 uncultured Cellvibrionaceae bacterium
AACCCTGGATTGCCCCACTCTGCCGCTAATCCACCAACAAAAATATCCATATCCTCTATAACTGGCTCTGGTGGAACCACCGGTTTGATATTGCAGTCACCCCATTCTCCACCATCCTGACAAACGATGCGGATATTGCTGAGCTGCACATGTGCGTCGCCACCCACCGGCTCGATGACAAAGGGATTTTTAACGCTCTTGAAATCCACGGGAGATTCGTAACCTTCGTTCCTGTTGGGCTGCAGGGTATAAAGGCGCACCGCCACTTCGGTCCACTCGTTTGTCGCAGGAATTTCAATTTCGTGATAGCTATTTTTCGGGTAGCCGCTGTCCAGTTTGATCAGCAGTTTGGTTTCCGGATCAATCTCCAGCACCCGCAGATCAAACTTGATCTCACCCAGGTTGGCAGCGCGACCGTAGGCTCCGATAGGGCCACCAAAGTCGAGCGCATCGTCTGAATTGGCATCGCCCACGATGATAAACGCATTACTGATTCCCGCGAATTTTAGATCCAACACTTTCGCGGGTTCACCACCTGGACCATCAGCTATCGCTGGCTCTGTCATAGCGATACTCGAGCCAGCAGGACACCATGATTCCGAGGTAGGACAGGCATAGCTACCCAACGTCAGAGAACCTGACACTGGAGTGCTATCTATCTCGAATTCCAATGTCTGCAAACCATCCTTGTACAACCAGCGGGTGTCCCAGGCAGCTGCCGGAGGTTGATGACCGGCAATTTCTGTCGGCTCAACATTTGAATCGGCCGTCGGTGTTTCGCAACCTTTGCCGGTCACAGGGTCCGCGGAACATTCATAAACTTTTACGTACTCCACTTCCATTCTTACATCATCGTCCGCTCCAAAGGTTGGCAAAGGTACATATTCGCCGTTCCCCAGCGCCACGTTCAGAATCATATGGAAAGGTTGATCGAATGGCTGAGCACCGTCACCTATCTGATAGCCAACTTCCTGGCCGCCCCAGTAATAGGTGAACCAGTTGCCACTGTTGCGCGCGAAGAGCACGTTATCAACATACCAACGAATTTCGCCCTCTTCCCACTCAACGGCGTAGGTGTGGAACGCTTCCCAGATATTGGTCGGTGGCGTGTAAGAGGCACCGCTATATTGGTTCAACGGCCACGAGTAGCCATAGTGGAGCGTGCCGTGGATTTCGTTTGCTCCGCCAGTAGGATCAGCGCCGCTGATGCCTGGCTGGAAGGCTTCGAAAATATCGATCTCGCCACTGTGCGGCCAGGCACCATATACAGTGTCCGTAGGCAACATCCAGATAGCAGGCCAGACGCCTCCACCAACAGATGGCATCTTCGCGCGGATTTCCATACGGCCATATTTCCAGTCGCCTTTACCTTTAGTGCGCAGGCGGGCGGACGAATAGTCTTTACATACATTCGCCCCCGGATAATTCGGATCTTCCTGATTTGTTGACGAACCACAGACTCCGCCCGGACCTTCATAAATCGCTTTAATATGCAGAAGGCCATCCGCAACATAGCTGTTCTTGGGGTCATTGGTGTAACACTGCGCTTCGTTGTTGCCACCGCCCCAACAGTTAATTTCATGCTCCCATTTACTGGCGTCGATGCTGGGACCTTCGAACTCATCTTCCCAAACCAAACTCCAGAGACTCACAGGGCTGGAGCTGCTGGATTCACTGCTGGATTCGCTAGAAGATTCCGAACTGTTTTCACTTGAAGCTACTGAACTGCTTTCGCTTGAAGCGGCGGAGCTGGCAGGTTCACCAACAGAACTGGCAATGCTTGATTCAGCCGCACTGCTTTCACTTGATGCAACAGAAGAAGCGGGTGTTGAACTCGCCACACTGCTGACTGCAGTGGAGCTACTGGAGCGATTATTTTTGGAATCGCTACCGCCGCAACCGGCGAGCGTCAGACATAACACGCTGACACAGGATATTAAAGGAAACGTAATTTTCATGATTACCTCGTTATATTGTTATCGGTAATAGCCCGTCGATACCGACGCGACGGGCCGGGTCACTCTGTAATGCGTTATTGCGATGTGTCAGTCACACGCAATCGCCGCATCAAAGTTTTTCTCAATGCGCAAGTTGTAAAGCGATACATCCAACTTGCCTTCTGTCACTAAATAAAAGGGTGACAAAATCATGTCCATTTTTGCGCGATCAGTTGCGAGACAATTCAACGCAACAGACAGCGTGGTCCATTCTTTTTGCGGCGCGGACTGTAATTTCTCAGTGATGGCTTTTTCGGCCATGCAATCCTGACCACAGAAAACGCCGAGGCGAACGTCGGCGGTGGGTTTTACATCCACTTTTACATCAAATACGAATGCTGAATCTGCTTCGAGATAAGACGACAGATCCGTGCGAGATTGGGAAAAGAAGCCCGCGCTGCCACGACCTGTTCCGTTCCATTGCAGGCGACGCGAGTCTTCCTGCACATGGCGATCAACCGCACGCAAGGTGATGGTATCGAGGCTTGCGATGCTGCCCGTCACCGCGGCGGTATTGTTATGGCCGTCTGCAATAATTAGCTGCCAGGGGTCGAGTGGACGATTATCAAAGATTTTAAGCACAGAATCCGTTGCTACCGTGAGGTCAGCACCTTCCTCCGATAAGTTATCGCTCAGCGTGTCACTATCCTGATACGTCAGGCCATAGCCGTAGGCAAACAGCGGTGTGGTTTCCGGTGAAGTAGCGTAATCTTTTTCACCCACATTGAGCGGTTTTTGTGTCGGTGAAGCCGGCCAGGAGAAAGAAAGTTTTCCGTTGAAATCGTGCTGGATTTTTCCTGCTTTACCCGTAAACAAAACGTCTGCAACACCAGCACCTTCTGAGCCAGGATGCCAGATTGCAACAAACGCATCTGACGTATTTAACTCGCGATTAACCCACAGCGGACGACCAGTAATAAACAATGACACCACCGGAATACCATCAGCTTTCAGTTTATTGAGAAGCGCCAGATCATCCGTATTGTTGTAAGCAAGATTTTTTACATCGCCCTGCATCTCGGCGTAAGGATCTTCGCCGAAGACGACAATAGCTACGTCCGGTTTAACGGTATATTCACCGTTTTCACTTAACGTAGCTGTTCCACCTGCTGCTTCAACGTTCTCGGCAATGCCTTGATAAATCGAGCTGCCGCCAGGGAAATCGGCGTTGGTGTTGCCCGTACCTTGCCATGAAATTGTCCAGCCACCGGATTGCTTGCCAATATTGTCAGCGCCATCACCAGCTACCAATACATTTATCTTGGGATCTAACGGCAGGATGTTATTTTTGTTTTTTAACAATACGAGGGATTCACGTACCGCCTGACGGGCGACTGCGCGATGCTCCGGCGCACCGATGATGTCCTGCTTACCCGCAAACGCACGCGCAGATGGCGCGCCTTTTTCAAACAGGCCCGCGCGAATTTTTACTCGCAGAATACGGCGCACCGCATCGTTCAAACGCGCTTCGCTGATCTCACCGCTTTTCACTTGGGAGAGCGTGTTTGCATACAGCTCTTTCCAGTCCGCATCGGGAGCCATAAAGATATCGAGGCCGGCATTAATCGCCTGCGGACAGCTGACTTTGGTGCAGCCAGGAACAAATTCATGACCGTTCCAATCGCCCACAATCAAGCCATCGAAACCCATGCGATTTTTCAGAATGTCGGTGAGCAGGTATTCATGGCCATGCATTTTTTTGCCTTGCCAGCTGCTGAACGATGCCATCACGGTTTGCGCACCGGCTTCGATAGCAGTGAAGTAACCCGGTGCGTGAAGCGCAATTAATTCTGCTTCACTGATGTCCGCATCACCACGGTCAACACCGCCCAGCGTGCCGCCATCCGCAATAAAATGTTTGGCGGTAGCAATCACACGATCAGCGGCCATAAATTCGTTGGTGTTGGCACGCCCCTGCAAACCTTCCACCATCTTGCCGCCATAGGATTTCACAATGGCCGGATCTTCCGAATAGGATTCGTAAGTGCGTCCCCAGCGATCATCACGCACCACCGCCAGCGTTGGGGCAAAATTCCAATCGATACCGGTCGCAGCGATCTCCCGCGCAGTAACCTCACCAATCTGCCGGATCAACTCCGGATTACGCATCGCTCCCAGACCAATGTTGTGAGGGAATATCGTTGCGCCGATGACGTTGTTATGACCGTGAACGGCGTCAGTACCCCAGAAGATGGGTATAGCAATACCACCATCACTGTCATCCATGGACGCATGATAATAAGTATCTGCCAACGCAACCCAGTCAGTTACGCTTGCGTACTTGTTATCACCAGGAAAGGCGCCACCGCCATTCAACACCGCACCCACATGATATTTCTTGATGTCTTCCGGCGTAATCTGACGCAGCTCTGGCTGCATCAACTGACCCACTTTGTGCTCAAGTGTCATCTTCGCCAGCAACACGTCGATTCTTGCTTCAACGGCAGGATCTTTGGCAACCGCACTGGTTAACACCGGCCATTCTGTTGCAGTCGTGCCTGCTGTGGGCGCATTTACTGATTCTGTCTTGATACAGCCGACCAGTGCGGAGAGCACAATCGCTCCGCCCCCCGCCATGACCTTTAACTGGTGCTTCATAACTTTCTCTCTTTCCGGATCATTGGGTCCTCTTCCGAAGCATCGCGCTAACTGCTCTACCGCGAGCTCATGAGAACAGAACGCGAAACAAGGGATATAGACCTGGATACGCAAACTTTTATAGATTTTTGTGTTTCGTGAATGCTTTACCGCTGGACATTGCCAGGCGGCGTCGTTGCGCTTTATTTCGTCCCTTCTCCTTCCAAAAATTGCCCCCGGGGGTATCCCCCGGGGGCCAAGCAAGGAGAGCTAACAAGATCGCATGGGGTTGGCATAAACCCAGCCTCACCTGTTAACACCTGAAGACGACCTGACATCGCCTCAAGGTTCGGGGCAGCTCTGCGGATTCACCGCAACCACTGAAATTTTTAGTAATAATCGCTACAAAGAGTGACGTGATCTCGCCGAATTCACGCTTTATATTTTTATCGAGCGCATTATTGAAACTTGATGGAGAGATGATTGCAGCGGCTCTGATTACTGTCGTCCCACTTTGCGAAAGACAGTCAACATGGGCGCTTCACTTTTTTTGGATAAAAATGGGAAGGAGTAAACAGTGTGTGTTTTGCGACCTGATACCGGTATAAGAGCGGCAGATACAGTCACGCTGGATTACGATAAAACCGATCTATTGGTTGTTCGCCCATAAAATGGTGCGCTAGATTTTGCTTCATATAGCGAACGAGAAAAGTGGAACGGTTGTTGAACCCCTCTGCCTTAAAAGAAAGTGACCATCGGAGTAACATCATGAGGCGATCATTTTGGAGAGGAGCAGGTAATCGCACAGCCCAATATGCCAGGTTTAGCATGTTGATCAGGAACAAATTCGAGTCAAGATTCCCGGCATTATGGGGTTTCCACCTTCATTTGGTGCTAAAGGCATTGATGCCGGACTGCTTGAAGCCACCCGAAGGAAGCAATCGTATAAGAACAAGCACCATCCAAATTCTTCAGATGGAAAATAACTAGCGATTTAATTTATTCAGCAATTGCGCTCTTAGTTGTCTTGCCAACTGTTCATTCATGGGCGACAAAATACCGCGACTTTTCTCGGGAATATGGGCCACTGCATCATCGCCGCCAAAAATATAATGTTCAAATATCCCCTGCCACGCGCGACGCTGTGCCTCCGGCAAGCTGCGAATGCTAAGCAGTGCATGATTCAGCACATTTGTTGGCGAGCCCAGAAATGCGGGCGTTCTGCGCCACCAGTAATTCACCAATACGTTGTAACTCTCAAGACTCTCAACGTGATGCCACCACATGCTGGGAATAAACAATGCATCTCCTGCATCCAGCTCTGCCACCTGTGCCGCTTTCACGGCCTGCCGGAAAAGAGGAAAACGTTCATAATCCGGATTATGAAAATCAACAAGACTGACAGATTGGCCAGCAGGGGTGAAGTCAAGCGGACCGACATAGAGATTGGGCAACTGCTCGGGGGGGAACAAGGTAAATCTACGACGACCAACGACACAGCAGGCGATATTATCAGGGAAATCATAATGAGCCGGAATTCGACTCCGATTGCCAATCCATATACTTACTAATGGATTGTAGTCAGCAATGTTCAGGTCGTTCTTAGCCCGGAATCCGGGCAACCAGTTATCGATCAATGTAGAGCCTACATAGAATGTAGGCGGCAGCTCGTTATCCAAATGCTGCAAAAGCTTATCCAGAAGCGCGTCAAGTCTGAGATTGATAGCCTCATAATTAAAACCGGTTAAATCTTCGTTATAAAAAATTCGACCTTTAATATCCGGCTCACCACAATATGCCATTACTGGCATACCGGTATAAAATTGCCGAATATATTTATCTGCGGTGTCGACTGATTTCTGCCCCGCTTCAACCAGTGGCCAATGAGCCACTAGCCCTTTTAAAATCACAGGTTCACTGGAGCACAGAACATCCTCCGGAATAGCACCTGAATGGCAACCTTCGATTACCTTAATTTGCTTTTCAATAAATAACATAACAGTTTTCGATAAGCTGGAGCGTTATCCCGAATGAATAGCGCTGATAATTTACAAGCGCTGGTTTTTTCTATCGATTAAGCTTTTGATATTGGAGTGAGATGCCAGGATCATGTAGATAGACTGCAGATAACCATTGCTATTAAGTCTTCCTAATGCTTCTCCTCCCAGCGCAGAAAGCTTATCTTCGTTGATAGTGTAAAACCCCTGCATTTGATTATAAGAGCCGTCGTTCAGCTGAATATCCAGCACAAATGACTCAAGCAATTCGAACTCCAGGAGCGCTGTGGCAAAACCATCGTTGCTTTCATAACCTTGATGTATAGCCTCAAGCATGGAAGCGATACGTTCCAGATAGTCAGTATTCCCACCATACTCCAGAAAAAGTAATTCACCTTCCACCTCATTAACTCGTGGATTCTCAAGATCAATGTGAATGACGCGTTGCTTTTTGGTTACTCCCTCATCTTGATATCTCTGAATACCTATCAGAAATGGCTGACGCTCTACAGTCACGGGAATATAGTCTGCATCCCATCCTTTTTCCGTCAAGAAAAGATTTTCTTTCTCTTTAAACCCAAGAAGAGCTACTGGATAAAACTTTCCTGTCTGGCTGTCCTTATAAAAAAATATCGGGTAATGCGCTTGAATTCGTCTGAATTCTTGGGGAAAAGTTGTAGCGAACATAACATTGTCACCGTACTTTTCCGCCCTGTCGGTAATAACCCGCAAATTTCTGTGATCAATATTATTCAGTAAGACATGCTTGGCCATATATGCTCCAAAATGTTTAAGTTTACGTCTGGCTATCATCAGATTCTTTGCAGACCAAACTGTTTTATTTTATTAATCAATTCACGATTACTTGGCAAATTTGCTGAAAGTTGCTTAATACGCTGCGCATTTTCCATAAATAACCGTTCGGCCAACGCTGCATCAGAACGCCGCTTCGTCGGTCGTGCTAATGTCTCAAAACCCATGCCATAGAGGACATATTGAAAGCTTGCGGAGGGAAACATCTCCTCAACCTGAGTTGCGTCATAATGCCATGGACTTTGATAGCGCCATAGACTCATAAGCTCTTGCAAACCATCAGGAATGGAAGAAGACTTGCGGTTTTCCAGCCAGAAAGGGGAATCGGTCCGCCTGCTCAAAATATAGTGCAGCTTAAGAAAATTGATGATTCCTTCCCAGCGATAGATAAACTTTTCATTAAAGCGCTTGGCTACTATTGCCATTACGTTGCGATTTGCAGGCATTTGTTCACTGATCATCTTGGCTGAGTATTCCACCAACACCAAGGCAGACGCTTCCAACGGCTCGAGGAAACCTGCAGATAGACCGACTGCTACACAGTTCTTATGCCAGAATTCTTTGCGATGCCCCGAATCAATGGATATCTTGCGAAGTGAAATAGACTCGGCTTCGCGTCTGCCAATGGCTGGTTCAATATACTTTCTCAGTTCAATTTCTGCTTTTTCAGTGGTTGTGTGGTCGGACGAGAACACATAACCGACACCGCGTCGGGTTGGCAATCCGATATCCCAGATCCAGCCTGCCGATTGAGCGGTGGACAACGTGTGAGACGCTATAGCATCACCCCCTTCACCGTAAGGGATCTGAACTGCCAGTGCGGTATCATTAAAAAGAATATTTTTCTTGCTGATGAAGGGGATCTTGTAGAACTGCCCGATTAGCAGGGAAGCAAAGCCGGTGCAATCGACAAATAAATCTCCGACGATATCATCGCCGCCCTCAGTGGTTACAGAAACAATATAACCAGCTTCGTCTGTATTGATTCGGTTTACGTTCGCCAGCACATGCTTTACACCCAACTTCCCGGTGCAGTGCTTATGCAAAAGAGCAGAAAATTTCCCAGCATCAAGGTGGTATCCATAATTCGCAACCGATGCATACTCAGGTGTGGAAATTTGCTTTGGTGCAAGACCTAGGTTGCATAAATGACTTTGCACACATACCGCATCCGCAAAGGTCACTTGCTCGCGAAAAAGCTGCCATCGCTCAGCTAGGTTAATCTTGCTGTATCCAGCTGGCAGCGTGAAAGGATGATAATATTCGTCACCGTTGCCGGTTACCCATTGCGAAAATTTTGAACCTTGTTTAAAACTCGCGTCGCATTCCCGGATAAATTCTGTTTCTGATATTCCCATCTTCTGCAAGGTTGATCGCATTGATGGCCATGTCCCTTCACCGACACCTATCGGCCTGATATCTGGCGATTCAACCAGCACAACGTCAAGGCCCAACTCATCATGAGCCATATGTTCAGACGCAATGACACCTGCAGTAAGCCAACCCGCAGAGCCGCCACCGACAATCACAATACGTTTCACGACTTCGCTCATTTACTTGCCTGCGTTTTAAATTTTCCCAAGATAAACTGTCACACAACAAAACGGGCTAATTGATACATTATAGGCCACATCTAGCTTTTGATATTCTTATTAAGTTACTAACACTCTCTGCATGATTGCCTGCCGGGACCGCTATTTTTATTAATCTAAATAAAAAAGCCGCTGTAATACAGCGGCTCAAGATACAACAAGTTAAAGCACTTTTACGATTTAGGTTAGAAAGTATAGCGAACGCCGATATTGTAACGTGGCCCCAGTTGGGTCATGTTCATAACCTGCAGTTCGCTACGTGCGTGAGAACGAGTGTACTCATCAGTCACGTTCAAACCTTCAACAAAGACACTCACATTGTCGTTAATATCGTAGCTTACGTTCACATCAACCTGACCGTATGCATCAATATAAACAGGGTTAGGGCTGCCAGTACCGTGGACGGTATTAACCAGGAAAGTATCACGCCAGTTATAAGCGATACGAGCCTGCAGACCATCTTTATCGTAGAAGCCCACTAAGTTTGCCGAGTCACTCAAGCCCAACAGCGCGAACTGCTCATCCAAGCCTAAATTGTCGTATTTGATGTTGCCATCAACTGTGGTGTAGTTGGCAATGACACCGAACCCACTTTCACCAAACAGGTGTTGAACCGCAAACTCCCAACCATAGAGCGTTGCTTCCTTTTCATTTGAACGAACGGTTACGTCAAACATCAACAGATCATCTTCAGGCAGTGCAATAATATTAGTGCCATCAACTCCTGGGCCACCTTCATTGATAATCCAATCGCGAATTGCCCCTGCCTCGTTAGATCCCACGGCCGCCACTGCTTCATTGTAACGAGGACCGGACGCGGGGTTACGCAATCCGAAGAAATTCTCCTGAGTTAAACGCGTACCAATAAAGTTTTTGACATCTTTCTTGAAGTAACCAACAGATAGATAGCTGCCTTCGTCGTAATACCACTCGGCTGATAAATCAAAATTGGTGGATTCAAACGGTAATAATCCCGCATCACCGCGGCTAGCCAGGCCACGATTAGTCCGTGCCTGACCATTCAAGCTGGCGCCAGCCTGAATATCATTGTAGCTGGGGCGAGCTATGGTTTTGCTGACCGAACCACGAAGAATTACATCATCCATAACTTCTACATCAACATCCAGACTCGGCAAGAGGTGTGAATATTTACCGGTATCAGTAACGTATTCTCGCTCTCCTGAAGTCTGCAGATACATTTCGTTATCGGATACCCATCTGACTTCATTGTAAGTTGGTGTTGCTGAAGTTGAGGTTACTTCGGTCGACTCGTAGCGCATGCCGGTGATGATGTTTACCGGGCGACCAGCCAGTTCAGCCTGCTGATTAAATTGCAGATATACACTTTCGGTTTCTTCTTTAGTGAAACGGTCTGTGCCATTCTGATAGTCGGTAGACGGACAGAACCACGTACCACAATCCCCTGCGGCGGTTGAACCAGGCTGATCACCATACAATTCTTCGGCACGCTTTCTTACGTCTTCGAAATTAAACAGGAATGTCTGATCAACCCCACGCGGATCATCACTACCAGGCAAATCAAATTCGCCTACAACGCGTGATTCGTTCCAAAAGCTGGCATCAAGATCACCCGCAGCACCCACTCCACCCCAGGTGTCGCGTTGGACATTGGTATATCGGCCGGTATTTTCCACCTTGGTAGAAGCCACGCCGAAATCAAGGCTTGAGCCACTATCAAACTCCAAGCTACCTTTCAACTGATACTGATCAATTTCGGATAAGGTGTAGCTATTACGGAACGAGCTTCCGCTCACGAGAATATCCGTTGGATTAATTGATGTTGCACCGTCTTCTAGCTCAATCTGCAGAACAGGAAATTTGTCGGTGAAATAAGCGGTAGATTTTCCACGCACATTAGCAGTGATGCCAATTACGTTGTGACTGCCATTCTTCCCATCAGGACGGGATTCAGCTTCAGACTGGTGCGCGTCAAACTCCAGAGTAAAGCGATCATTAACGGCCCACTGCAGATTAAATCCCAAGGACTTATTCTCGTTGATGCGCGACCAGTCACCTGCACCCATAGCATAGTCGCTGTAGTTAGCCTCTTCTGCGTACATAAGCGGCGAAGAAATAGGTCCGTCAGTCCAAACGCCGGTCATGGTGCCGCCATTGTTCCAAGCGAACCAAGCTGACAAATCGTTGAACTGCTGAGAGATTTCCTGCTGAGAATAAGTGTAATCGAGGGTGGCGGTTACACTTTCAACAGGACGATACTGCAATGCTAACTGGCCATTGGTGCGGGTGCGCTGGACTTCGTTGAAATCGTATTTCAGCTGCTGCGGAATAGAGTAAATATCCTCACCGGATGGCCGGTTCACTTGACCTGCTTCGGACGGGATACCGCCCCAGGCAGCACCAGGCTGACCCCAGTCACCGTCCCAGATAGCACTCGCAGGGTTGGACCACCAACCTGCCCCAGTGCTTGCAGTCTTGCTTCCACTATCACGCTCTTGATAAGAAGCTGATAACGACACACCAAAGGTGTCATCAGCAAACGTATCCGAATAAATACCCGAAATTTCAGGCGTAATTGAATCGCCTTTATCAGTCGATTGATCCATCACACCCTTAACACCAAAGCTGGCTTTCAAACCAGGGTTGTCCAGCGGACGGCTGGTCAGGATGTTGATCGTTGCACCGATGCCACCGCTGGTCACGCTGGCGCGGCCAGTTTTGTAAACATCTACCCCACTGATACCTTCAGAGGCGATGTTCGAGAAGTCAAAAGAACGCGAGGCGGACGCCGAAGTATCTTCCATAGAAGCTGTCGGCATCTGACGGCCATTCAGCGTTACGAGGTTATAGTCAGGGCCGAAACCCCGAACGGTTACGCGGGCACCTTCACCATTATTACGATCAATAGACACCCCCGTAATCCGCTGCAGGGATTCCGCGAGGTTGGTATCAGGGAATTTACCGATGTCTTCAGCAGAGATCGCGTCTACCACACCTTGCGATTGACGCTTGATGTCCATTGAGCGCTGCAAGCTGCCTTTAATACCGGTAACGACGATTTCCTCAACCATGTCACCGTTCTGTGCTAAAGCGGTACCGCTCAGCCCTACGAGGGCGTAAGAAGCCACTGCCGTCGCAATAAGTTTCTTCTTGAAGCCTACTGTGTGTTTGTTCATGAAATTCTCCGGTTTCTTATTCGACTGGAATTATTTACCCGGTACTGCCGCATACCACCGCCGCTCAGAAACGGGTTGCGGAGGTATGGACGCCTTTGGGAAGAGAGGCGATTTGTTATTCGCTATCCATAACAACCGAGTTACTGTCGCTAAAGTTTTTCAGGGTTAGTGTCCATCAAGCGTTAACTACACCAACCCCACGATAACGCCAGGCGATGTTTCCACCCCCACCAACAGGCGTCGTCCCACTTTGGCGGCTAATACCAACATGAACTATCTCACTTTGTTAAAACAAAGTGGGAACAAAGATATTTCTTTACATTTCAATGACTTATAAGTGGTTAAACATTCATCAAAACAAAAGTGGGAAACGTAAGGCGGGAGAAAATTTCGTGGTTTTCAACATAATTCCCATTTTTTTGGGTATTGGGACAGCGTTGTCCGAGTGGGGAGCGGGGGGGGGTTGGAATACTCCTAAAGGAGGCGTGGCAGGAATATTTTTGCAAAGACGCACTCATTGAGTCCGTTCTAGTGCGCCAGTTCTGTGCAAAAAGGTCGTCGGAACCTTGCCGACAGTTTTGTAAACGCTGTCCGTTTGTTTAAATTTGTTGTTCAGATTTAACCCAATAATTAATCAGCCAGTAAATCAGCCTCGTAATCCGTCAATTCAGGAGGCAGGAGCGGATTGGTCAAGGAAATAAGCTGACGGTCTTTCAGCTGTAATCGCTCCACCAGATTGCCGTAGTGGCGCTGGAAAATCTCATTAAGCTGGCCATTGTTGATGATGATCTGCATCCCCTGATCGATGCGCCTGGCCAACTCTGTTTTCTCCGGATTCACATAGAACACCAGCGGGAAGGGGTAATACAGAAGCAGGTGTTCATCGACGCGTAATCCCTCCACGGTGGCCGCGCGGTCCTGATAAACACTTTCCACTTCGTTAGCACCGAACGAAACATAGTCAAATTGGTGGTCGCGCAGGCGTGTAAACAGCTCATCAAAGGTGCCTTTTTCTTCCACCGGGTAGCCGTTGTGACGGAACAGTGCCGCATCGGCCCAACCTAACGGGATTCCCAGTCGCTGTTGCTGCAGCTCGGTGGCGGTGGTGATAGTGGCAAAGCGCTCCTGATCGGTGGAGCGGGTAATCAACAGGCGATATCCCAACAGGCCTTTCATCATCGGGTGAGGGATGATGATCTTGTCTTCCTCGGCCAATTTGGGATTACCAGCCACCGTACCGAAGATATCAAAACCTTTAAGACGGAATATCGCCGCTTCGTCCGCCGGACTTGGGTAGTCCGTCAGATCCTCAACCAGCGGAATCTCCCCATAGCCTTTACGGGTGACGTCCAACACCGCCTCCAGGACATCGCGCTCATACGCTTGCCGGGAGCTGGTTTTGTTGCCGTTCCAGAACTTGATGACAGTCGGCTGCGGATTAGAGCTGGTGTGATGCCACAGAAACAGCAGTGGCGAACAGATCAGCAGGACGCAGATGAAGTGCAAGGGGCGAATGTTCATGGTTTTCCTCTCACCAGATGTTTTTATAAATCGCTAGCAGTGCCGCCCTCCAATGTGGAAGCGGGTGTTACTCGGTATGGTTGATTAGTTTTTGTTTTGCCCTTCCGCTTTACCGGTAGCGGGCGCGGGTGCCGGGTCAGACACCTGAGCGTTGGTTTTTACCTGGAAATCATTGGCTGGCACTGTCAATGCCATTCCGTCCGAAAACGTCACGCGGGTCGGTGCAGAGTCGAAGTTATACGCGATGTAAGTCCTCACTTCGCCCTTATCAAAAGCTACTGCGGCGGGGCTGGATGCGGTCAGGGCACCAGTGCCGGTCGCCAGGTGGCCCAGTTGTTTGTAAGTGTGAATCCAGTGATAGGTGTGAGCTTTGGTCTCACCCTCCTCCGGCTGGTACTCAAACTCACGACTCGCAAAATCTGCCGCCGCAGCGTCGCCATTGCTCATCGCCCAGATATTCCACCATACATCCGGCCATTGATTGGCCGGCAGCCCGGAAGGCCGACCATTGGCTGACTCGGATAAGCCCAGTTTTACATAGTCCTCCAGGTAGTCCGCATGCTGGCCGATATGCAGGACCAGCGGGCTCAGGGGCAGGCCCTGAATGCCGAGGATGTGTGCATACGCCTCACTGAACCACGTGGTGAATACGTGGCCGTTGCCCCAGATGATCGAGGTGGTCGGCTTGGTGTAGTCGGGTGGGAAGTTATCGTAGTCCGCACCTTTGTTCAGGTGACGATCAATATTGTTCCAGTATTCCCAGTAGCTCGCGGTGGACGAGGCGTGCAAATAGATGCCGCGCTCCACCAGATCCTGTCGGCCAGTGATCAGCCCGTAAAGGATGATAGCTCCGTAGGCATTGGCGGCCTCCGACGTGGATTCATTGTTGTTGCCCAGAACAAAATTGACGTTGCCCGAGGCCCACGAAAAACCGTAGGCCGGATCAAAATGGCGCAGGTAAGGAAACAACGGATCATCACGCCCCGCCGCATAATCCCGGATCAGCAGTTCCACCATCGGGCCGTACTGCGCTGCGCTGCACCAGTCCGGCTCAACCCGACAGATTTCTGCCGCTGCACGCACAAAATAGCCATAGTGGAAATGGTGGTCGTTGAGTTGCTGATGTGCCCAGAATGACTCATCGAAGCCCAGCAAGGTGTTCCAGTCGCTGTCGTAGACGAAGTATTTACGGGTATCCAACGTGCCACTGGTGTCGGCGCGGAACCAGTCCTGCAGCTCCGTCTTGAGCCAAGCGACCAGCTGATCCGCCTCCGCCACCATGTCATGATCCCGGGCGATGGCTGCCAGCTCGGCCACTTTGCCCATCATCTTGCCGGACCAGTAGGTATCCGTATGGGTATTCCACTGTGCCGGGTCCTGACGGATAAACTCGTGGATCAGGGCACGCAGCTGTGCTTCATCGTAATCGCCAATCCCCGCCGGGAAGAACGGCAGCACCCCCACAAACGGCAAGGTGTAAGAGAAGCGATCAGTGGCGGCAAATTTCGTCAAACCCCGCGCGCTGCGCACGCGATATCCCGTGGTGGGCTGGGCGGAGTTTTTCCAGTGTAAAGGCAGCATCCCTGCCAGAGTATTGACCGAAGCTCCATTAAATCGGTACTGGTGCGTAACCGTGACTTCATTGTTGGTGCGATCGACGGCGTAGTCGATCCTCACCTCATCAACGCGCTGGGGCGCATAGCGGGCAAAAGCTTCTATCATGGCCCGGTCCGGCTCTCCAGCGGTTACGGGGAGCAGAGCCAGGGTGAGCTGCTTGCTGGTGTTATGCACGCTGATGCTGGTGTCGTTCACCTCGCTGAAACGGGTCGCATCCGGGCCCACCAGCAAGTAATAGTTGCGATTACCGGCGACCTCGGTCCAGATGCCCAGGCTGGTATTGTCCCGATGAAAGATGCCCTTTGCGGCCCCTTCACCCCCATAGGTGCGCAGGACCAGATCACCTTGATGAACTGAGAAATAAACATAGGGCGAGCCATGGACAAAGGTGGCCTCCAACGCTGGACCCTGCGCGCTGCGCCACGCCACGGTGACAGAGCCATCGCTGTAGTCTTTTACGTAGGCATTAAGGGATTCGTGGGCGGAGTGGCCCACAGCTAAACCATCAAAGACTTCGCGATAAGGTTCCGGCACCCGGTAGGTATATTCTTTTTCACCGGTGCGCAGCCCGGCGGGAATACCCGCAATCCGCGCGCCCCGGTCACTGATCCGGGCGGTGATGGGGTCCGGTGTGATATAGCCGGCCTGCTGGGAGTTATCAACGGCCATCTCACCATAAAATGAAACCGAGCCCCACCAGCGATGTGTCATGGTGGGTTTATCAGCGGCGGGGCCGACCCGCTGGGGCAGCAACCGCACGGGCTGATCACAAGCTGCAACGTCCGGCTCAACGATACCGGCGTTTAAAATGCGACCGGCCTCGCACTGATAACTGTCTGGATTGATGACGTGACTAATATTACCCGCGCCGTACGAGGTATAGACGGACTGACAGGCCTGCAGGCCCAGCACGCCCAAAAGGAGGACCAACCTTTTCTTTATCACAACACGCGCTCTGTTTTGTTATGCATTATTAAAACGATATTCGGACGGCGTCGGGACTTCCTGCCCTACCGCTTCAAACTTCTTGTCCGATGAACCATTTTCATAGTCGCGCAAATAAACGTCGTCCCATATTGCTTTTTTTCTGCAACATGGGCTGTCTCACTTTGCGCCAAAAAAAGGCGGGAAGGTGGCCAGGGATCAAGTGCCACAAGGGCTTGCTCGTACCGCTATCCACAGGCTTGTTCGTCGTCCCCCCTACTTCGCATTCATACAGTCCACTTTACCCACAGAGCCTAGTGGGACGACGACGCATTTTTTGCCCGCTAGGCTAGGTTCAGGAGTGGAGTTAACTCCCATCGATTTATCCTCGCCTGGGATGTATTGGCGGGGCCCAGAGTTATGCGACGGGCACAGCAATGATGCTGAAGATAAGAGGTAAATAACGCCTGGACGCGATCTACGTACGCAACCCGACAGGCTTCGTTTGTCGGGCAACTCGAAATAATAATGTCTAACAAACGAGGAAACCTCAGATGTGTCTAAAGAGACTAGGCAACCGTGCCTTCTATTTGCTCATCCTGTTTGCCTGCGCGGGTGTTAATGCGCAGACAAATCTTGCACTTAATGCGCCTGCCTCCGGCAGTACCAATCTCCAACCGGGCAGTTATGCCACCGACGGTAACACCAGCACCCGCTGGGAATCCGCACACGGTGTCGATCCTTCCTGGCTCACGGTAGATCTGGGATCATCCAAAAGCCTGTCACGGGTCGAGATTGTGTGGGAAGCGGCCAACGCCGCGAACTACCTGATCCAAGGCTCCAATAACAACATCGACTGGACTACCTTGGCGATCGCCGCCAATGGCACTTTCGGGGCACGTACCGACAGCCACAACATCAGCGGGAGCTACCGCTGGGTGCGCATGCACGGCACCCATCGCAGTGTGGGCAACGACTGGGGCTACTCCATTTACGAATTCCGCGTATTTGGGGCATCAGCACCCTCTTCCAGCTCATCCTCGAGTGTTGCCGGGAGCTGTAATCTGGGTTGTGTGACCACCCTCAACAGCAATACGCTGCGAGCCACTGTCAGCGCCGGGAACATCGTAGACATTCACTACCGCGTTAACGGTGGGGCGCAACAGAACCTCGGCATGACCCTGAATAATGGCGTGTGGCGTTACGACATCACCAACCTGCCCGCCGGTGCCACTGTCAGCGTGAGCTTTACCATCATCACCAACGGCGTGGGCAATACCACCACCTGGCAGAACTACACGCTGGGCAGCGCACCTTCATCGTCCTCCAGCAGCAAGCCAGCGAGCAGCTCATCGTCCAGCAGCTCCAGCACACCGGGCGGCGGCACGCCTTCATCCTCTTCAAGCTCTTCCAGCAGTGTTCCGCTGGGTAATATCGTGCCTTTGTACAATTCGTCTACTCCGCTGGAGCCGGCAATTAAAGTACAGCAGGGTAATCAGTTGATCACCCGGATTGCCGACCGCGCCCGCGACCGTCATGCCAAAGAAAGTCACTTCCAAGCTTATGACCATTGGTTGAGCTTCTATTGGGAACACCGGACTGCCGCGATCGAGATCATCGAGACGCAGTTCCCGGACGATACCGCCAGCATCCGCATGAACGTGAGAACCCAGTTCCGTTTGAACGATACCGAAGCGGAGAACCGCTGGTTCTATCGCGGCATCGGGACCGTCGCAGAGTACTGCGATAACGGCACCATGGTGGTGGTTGATGATCTGAACTACTACAAAGAAAGGACGCATAACTGCCGCACCGGTCAACCGATCCGCAAGGGCGACAAGCTGGAGTTTGAACTGAGTCAGTTCCTGGCCCCGAATGTACCCCAGGGTCGTGCTCCCTACTATGGCACTACCTACCTGTATATCGTGGGCGAAGGCCTTGTGCCCTGGGATATTCTGCCTGGCACATTCAATACCCCGACCTTCGGTGGCGGCACTAAAGATTCCGTCAAGATTCCGGAGTCTGCGTGGTTAGGCGGCGGCACCACCCTGCACTACGATCATTCCAACGAGCCGGACAACCATTACCTGCAAATGGCCACCAACCTGGGCTACAACAACGGTCAGCCGTTCGTATTGGGACGCCGTGTACACCACACCTCGTTTGTTGATGGCACCCATGATGAGCACGCTGAAAACGGTGTGTTCCCAGGTATGCCCGGGAAAGCTGGCCCGCATTATGTGAACGACCGCTGTACCGCCTGTCACGTACGCAATGGTCGCGCCGCACCGGCAAACCTGGGCGAGCCGCTCGACAAGTGGGTATTCAAAGTAGGTGATGCTAACGGCAACCCGCACCCACAACTGGGCCGCACGTTACAGCCCAAGTCATCCGGTGGTGCTGCGAGCGAAGGCATCGTGTCCTTGCAAAGCTGGAGCAACGTCGGTGGTTTACGCGCGCCCAACTACCAGTTCAGCGGTGTGCAACCTGCAACATTCTCCGCGCGCATTGCACCTTCGCTGGTTGGTATGGGCTTGCTGGAAGCCATTCCTGAGTCCGCGATTCTGGCGAAAGAAGATCCGAATGATGCCAACGGCGACGGAATCTCCGGTCGCGCTAACCGCGTGATTGACCCGATCACCGGCCAAACCCGCCTGGGCCGTTTCGGCTACAAAGCGGGCACCAGCAGCGTCAAGCATCAGGTCGCCAGCGCACTGAACAACGATATGGGTGTACGTACCTCCGTGTTACCTAACCCCGATTGCGGCTCGGCGCAAAATGATTGCGGCCCCAGTGGCGTAGAACTGGCGGATACTCACCTGAATGACCTAGTGAAGTACAACTCATTGTTAGGGGTGCGTCCGCAGCGCAACATCAATGACGCAGCTGTACAGCGCGGCAAAACCCAGTTCACCAATATCGGCTGTGCCAGTTGTCATACTCCAACGCACCAGACCAGCGCGCACCATCCACTGGCCGAGCTGCGGAACCAGACTATCCATCCTTACACCGACCTGCTGTTACACGATATGGGTCCGGGGCTGGCAGATAATCTGGGCGAAGGCGAAGCCTCCGGTTCCGAATGGCGTACCGCGCCGCTGTGGGGCCTGGGCTTGTCCGCTTGTGTCACTGGCGGTGTAACCAATGCCGGTCAAGGCCAGCAAGTGTGCACACCGGTTCACAGCTACCTGCATGACGGTCGCGCCAGAACAATTGAGGAAGCCATCCTGTGGCACGGCGGCGAAGGCGAAGCATCCAAAAATGCTTACCAAGCCCTCAACAGTTCACAGAAACAAGACGTACTGCGTTTCCTGGAATCACTCTAATCCCCGTGCGGCGGTGCCCCTGCACCGTCCACAACTCGTTGCGCCCGGGCAGAAATGCCCGGGCTTTTTTTTGTTAGAAATGG
>CAYUVQ010000026.1:19702-21430 GCA_964448175.1 uncultured Cellvibrionaceae bacterium
CCACAACTCGTTGCGCCCGGGCAGAAATGCCCGGGCTTTTTTTTGTTAGAAATGGACGCGAGGACAACGAGCCGTAAGATGCAGAACGTTGTTAGCCACGATGTGTGCTTGAGCGGTTGAGCAGAAAGGTGGAGGTAGGGATGCGATGGTGTCGGATTACGCCTAGGCTAATCCGACCTACGGTTCGGGACGCAATTGCTTCAGATGACGCCTGAGCTAGTCCAACCTGCGGTTTCGGGATGCAATTGCGTCGGATTACGCCTGGGCTAATCCGACCTGCGGTTCGGGACGCGATTGCTTCAGATTACGCATGAGCTAGTCCGACTTACGGTTTCGGGATGCACAGCGTGCTTCGCAGTGGCCGACTGACTGGCCCGTTCGCCATACCGCCCGCGGTCGACGCATATGAAAGTGTGGATATCAAACTAAATTGTAGGTCGGATTAGCCTAAGCGTAATCCGACATCGTTTTCCATAAAGTGGGACCAAAAAATAAAAACGCCCCGAGGACCTTCATCCTCGGGGCGTATTAATTTTCTTCGCAATCAATGCCCGGAATTAAAACTCCCAGTTAATTCCACCCGTTACCTGATAGGCACTGGTATTCGCATAACTGCTTACTACCTTACCGGAGATAAAGGTGGAGACTCCGTTGGGTAGAACGAACACCGTGCTGACATCCCACTGGTAGAACAAACTATCGGCAGAATCCGCGCGTAACTCGAAGTTACCCAAACCACCTGCATCGGTCAGATTAAAAGCGACGTAATCATTACTCAGATGTGCCTGGTTAACTGCGCTGAACCGCAGGCTAGGAATCATCACGCCCCAATCCATGGCCATGGTGTAGCTGGTGTCGATACCCAGGCTGGTGTTGAGTTGTTCGTGAGTTTGCTCTTCGGCGGAGGTGACCCAGAGAGAATCACCGGTTTCGGCAAAGGCATCAACCTGCGTGTTGAGGTAATCCAGACGTACAAACGGCGTGAGCGACCAGGCTCCAGCCTGTAAGCGATATTCAAACTGCGTACTCGCACTGAACTGGTCGCTGCCGTAATCGCTGTTGGCAACGGATACGTCGGGGAACCGGATAATGCGCTGCGCTTGGGTATCCCCGGAGGCATAGCCTAACTGCAGATCCAGACTCAGCGGACCGCTGTACCAGGACAGGAAGCCTGTCAGACTGACAACATCCGAATCCATCGTGCCGCCCTCGTTGGCAAAATCGACATCGTAAGATGCCCAATCCACGGCTACACCTAAATTAAGATTGCCGTTAATACGATAGCCCAAACCGAGCAGTACGCCCACAGCTTCGGACTCATAACCTGCTTCACGCCAGGTTTGATCGCGCTCAAAACTTTCCAGCTGCACCGAGGTCAGCACCGTCCAGGGCGAACCGAAACCATCCCCCGCCGCACCGCCGGATGACAACACGTGATCGTTAAGCCCGACCACCGCACCACCACTCCCACTGCGCATCTGGGCCATGCCTTGGTATATGCGCGCCGTTCTGTTGCGGCTATTTTCGGCCAGCAGACGACTCTGAATTAATGCTTCATCCGGTGCAATCTCAGCCATGATTGAGTTGAGGTCGCCTTCGGACTGAGCAAGCGTGCCGCAACTGTTATTCAACTGCGCGGATAATTCTCCGCTGCTGCAGGCTGCTCCTAACATGCCGGCCACAGCCTTGTTGCGCGGACCATCCACGCGCAATTCAAAAGCATAATCC
>CAYUVQ010000026.1:21530-25233 GCA_964448175.1 uncultured Cellvibrionaceae bacterium
GTCATCCACAACGTAATAGGTAAAAGTGTCGGTACCTACGAAGTCTTCACTGGGCGGCGTGTACACGAGCTGATTATTTTCACCCATTATTACAGAGCCGTATCCTGCAGATGTCGAATCGCTGTAACTGATGGTCAATACTCCACCATCAATGTCCGACGTATCATTAGCCAACACATCAATGGATATTGAGCCTGTGCCCTGTATCATGGTCGCCGTATCAGGGTTGGCAGTAGCCGTTGCATTTGCCTGCTGCACCGCAACAGCTAGCAGCAACAAGGGAATGGAATGAAGTGGATTTGTATAGCGTTGCTTCATACAAAATTTCCTTTTGTCAAGTGAGTGAATCAAAAAGTACGAGGAGCGAATACCGCAGATGGCGACACAAACGCAAGGGAAAACTATATTGTGTACCTGGGAAATCGGGGGCGAATTGGGACATATTTCGCGCTACTCTGCAATAGTCAAAGCGCTGGAATCCGATGGACACCACGTTGTACTCGCATTAAAAGACCTGTCGCGCGCGTACCCGTTTTTTTTCACCACCAATGCCACGTTAATGCAAGCACCGGTGTGGTTACCTAAGGTCACTATGCAACGACCCATCGCGTGTCTGGCGGATACGATGTTGTGTATGGGTTACCTCGAAGCCGATGCATTGGACTGTCTGGTGCAAGCCTGGGAAAACCTCATCAACAGCGTTAAGCCGGATCTCGTTATCTTCGATTACGCGCCCACCGCCATGCTCGCCCTGCGTCATACAAAAATTCCCAAGATCCTTATCGGCACCGGCTTTGCCGATCCTGTTCCGGGCCGCACTATCGCGGACTGGCGACCCTATTCACAAGATGACGGACTTATCGCACACCAGGAACACCGGGTGTTACAACAAGTCAACGCCATACTCGAACGGCGCAAACAACCTGCACTCACACAGCTGGCTGATTTATTTGAAGTGGATCGTGTGGTCATCAGCACTTTCCCTGAGCTTGATCTCTATCCGGACCGCACTAACGCCGACTATTGCACCGGCCCGACAGCAAAGCTGGTGGAAAAACCGATTCATTTCAACAACGCAGACCGCCCCCGCATTCTCGCGTATTTAAAGCCCGCGCATCCACACATCGAACAGCTGGTGACGGCCCTCGCCCGCAGCAAAGCCAACGTATTTATTGCTTGTCCCAAAGGCCCCACCCAGTTATTTACACCGCATATCAGTGATCGTTTTCAATTTACCACCGACCTCGCGGACCTGCAGGGTGCGATGAACAGTGTGGATTTATTTGTCGGTCACGGCAATGCCTCATCGGTAAAAGAATCCATCGTTGCCGGAAATCCCGTGGTTGTCTTACCGATTCAACTGGAGCAATTACTGACGGGAAAAAAGATACAGCAAGCGGGGCTGGGGATATTGATTGAAAAAATTCCGGGTGTGGATGAGATGGTAAAACTTCTCGACGACGTATTGATAAATGATGCAAATTATCGGGAAAATATTCAGAAATTATTGGAGCGGCACCCAGCGCCAAGGCTGTGTGTGGCGGAGGCAGTAGGAAACGCGGTGCAACATTTACTAAATTATTAAGCCATATATAGAAGGAGCTAATCGATGTATACAGATCGCGATACTTATCATGTTTTAGAGAATGCGTTTGCCGGACTCGCGCCAGCCGCTTGCCTGGCCATTGCGTTGCGCGCCTCCCTGCGCGCACTGCCACTGTTACTGCTCCGTAGCTCAAGCGAAAAGAAATTGGGCGTTTCTATCAAGCCGTTTGATTACTGGAGTGATGACCAAATAACGCCATACTTGCTGGCCACATTGAGCGCGCAAGGACTTGCCGTGCGTTTACTGAGACCTTGCTCACCTGAATATGCAACCGCAGTGGGGCCAGTCTTTGAACAACTAAAAAAAGCCATTTACAAAGCATCCGATAGCCTCGATAGCGCACGCAGGCGGGCCTATTCGAATGAGTATTTATTTCCCGATACCTGTGGCAAGGCCTACACCGCAAGCACTTTTTGCGCGGGTGCCGTAATCGGCAGCATTTATACAAACCTTGAATCGGCAGGAGATTTGCAATCGAACTTTGAAAGGGCGGCCCAAAAAAGCGAAAAACTAACAGAATATGCCAAGGATGTGGAAGCCTTGTATACGCAACTGGTTGCCGCAGAAAAAGCAGCCAAAGAAAATAATTTTGCACAAGAAAAAACAAAAGTCACGGCTTTTGCAATCAATGAAACAAAGACGTTATCCAAACGTTTTACCCGGTACGCTGATACCATCGCACACATACTCACTGACAATCCAAACGACGCACTGAAAGAATTTCATGTAGCCGCCCAAGCAGCTGCCAAAGCTTTTCAAGTGGTATGTGACAGCTTATTGCTCCCTATCGACGAGCGACTGCCCCTAACACTCGAGAATGCAATATCCGCAGCAGCACGTTATGAGGATGCACGGATTGCGACACTGCATCTTGGCCAAGCAATCGATTTCGATCTTTTTATTGAAGCACCGCAAAGGTCTTTTACATTACTGAAAACATTGCTGCTAAATCCGACCGAACTTGTTGCCAAGATCAACAACTGCATACTGTGCGCCGAAAAGATTACAGAAGGATTCAGCGGTGCTGTTGCACCCCATGCGCAGAATCTGCTCGCGGATTTCGAGGATTATGATTGCGCCTTCAGAAGATTTGATGAATTCATAGGCTTTGCTCTACAGCCTGACGGCTCTGAATTATCGTCGGCCCTGGCATCACTTTATTATTTTTCGAGTCCAGCCAAGCTGAGCGATATCCGTGACGCGGATACTCGGACCTACGACTCACACATTGCCGCGTCCTCAGTTGAGGCGATCAGCTATACCCTGGCGGGCTTTCATGTCGACGTGAAAGGCTTTTCAAAGTATGACATCTACCCGTTCAGAGAATTATCTTTGGCCGCCGTGTTAAACGATCTGGACTTTCTCAAGCAAGGTTCCATCCATCAATTGTTCACCCGCCGATTATGGTCACCACCATCCCCAACACACGCGGCTTATGAGCACTCGCCACCCGCCTCGCTTTACTCGAACGCCACAACACTTTGGCATGTGCTTTGGAAGGACCTTAAACGGGATGCGGCAAGTGTCGAGCCGAGTCTTCACCCCTGGCTGAATTGGTACGACGGGTTGTTTATGCGCGGAGCCATGGACCTCCCATTGCTGGAAGCTCTGATTGCAACGTCATATCCACAGCAACAGGAAGCAGCATTCTCTTAAGACGTAACGTACGAGCGGCATGGCAGAACCTGAAGATGTTTCGTGGGAGTGGCCCCTATCACATACATTCGCCCACCGCCCGTGCCATAATCGGTACCGCCGTAGCAACGCTTTTTCTAAACATAACTAAACAGGAGCTAACGATATGCAACGCAAACCCTTTTCTCCCTTCGCCGCTGTAATTGCCTTGTTCGCCTTGCTGGTAATTGCCCCGGCGTCACTTGCCGAATCCAATGCAATCGCGACCATGGCCCGCATTGTTGCGGAGTTGAACCATTATCCTTCAGCTGAACATAAGGAAACCCTGGCGGCAATCAGCAACGACGAAGCGAACAGCGAAGCCACTCGCGCAATTGCCGAGGCCATTCACAATATCGAACATAAAGCCAAGCCGGATGATGTTGCTACCTTGAAGATCGTCAGCGAAACGGAATCCACTAC
>CAYUVQ010000026.1:25333-29242 GCA_964448175.1 uncultured Cellvibrionaceae bacterium
CATCCCGAAAATGATTATCGATCGTGGCAGCAACAATCCATGTGTTGTAAGGACGTTGCGTTACCACGTTCAAATAATTATTAAGGTAATCGCAATTACAGGTACCTGCTCCGGCAGCTGATCGAATCTGCACGCGATATTCCCCGAGTTCTACGGCCGGTGGACTATCAGGCAATACGATTTCATTAAATGAAAACAACAACTCCCAAAACGCCACGGTGCCATCAGGCCTGATGCCGACCTTGCCACTGGAGCTGCTTGTGAGCTCACGCGTGTTCTCTCCGAAGAAAGATTCATCAATCCACACATTGATATTATTAAACGCAAAATTCGTTACCGCATCAGCTGAAAGCGCGTTGTCATCAATGAGAAATGAAAAGCCAAACGACGGTAACTCGCCGCCATCTCCTAACGCTGGCTCATGATACGGCTGTGAGCTCACCTCAGTATATTCCCACGGCAGAATACCCGTCTGGTAAACGTACTCCGTGTAAGCCGCCGAGGGCAGCGCGAAACCCCACAGAAACACTGTGATCAACATGGATGTAAAGCGTCCCATACTTACCTCCTCTGTTAAATTGATACCGGTAAATCCTGGCTACAACGGCAACAGAATTGCCAGCGCAAGACCGGGAGACATTAACATGGGGAATTATTTTTATCTTATAAGGGAGGACTTCGAAGCCACTTCTGCGCAATATTTTTTATTCT
The DNA here is from genome assembly GCA_964448175.1 of uncultured Cellvibrionaceae bacterium. Taxonomy (GTDB): domain Bacteria; phylum Pseudomonadota; class Gammaproteobacteria; order Pseudomonadales; family Cellvibrionaceae; genus Cellvibrio. The sequence continues at coordinate 26,045 of CAYUVQ010000026.1, forward strand.
CACCGCCGTCGTAAACAGCACCTAATATAAATTTCTGCACACATTACAAATCATTATTAGAAGGTACAAATTGCGCTCAAAAAAATATCTTTCTGTGCAAACCACGTTTACGTCGCAAGGGACTGAAGGGAGTGATGAGATAACAGACACACGGCATTAACGATACCTGTGGGGCTTATACTCATTTGAAATTAAAAAAGCCCGCCAGACCGGCGGGCTTTTTAATCAAAAGAATTTAAGTTCAAGCTGAAAATCAAATTCTGTGCAGACCTGAATTAAAACTTAAATTCGATTCAACCGAATTCACGCTTAAATGGTATGCAGTTTCAACTTACGACTTTTTCAAAAATCCGTTCACATCCAGCCAATACATAAACGCATCGAACCACTTATTACTGGTGCGATCAGGATTGCCTAAACCAAAGCCGTGGCCGCCATTTTGATACAGGTGAAGTTCTACCGGAATCTGCGCGTCATACCATGATTTGATCAGGTCGAAGTTGCCACGAAACAAAAAGTCGTCAGCCGCGATAGCAACAAACATGGGTGGAGCATTCTTAGGCACTTCGACAGCGTTCATGCCGCCATAAATCGGGGCGATAAACGCAAGCTTCACTTTCTTTGAGTTAAGAGTCGTGTGCATCGTCAGCCCGGCTCCGGCTGAAAAGCCCACCATGCCGATGCGATTCATATCAACATTCCATTCCTCCGCACGGCTCGCTATCAATGCGTAGGCGGCTTCTACGTCGGCAAGCTGGTTGCTCAGATCCCAGCGCGGTCTTTTTGGCTCTTCATTAGGCTTGCCATCCGAAAGCTTCTCTGCTTCTGCAAAACGCTGGTTCATTTGCTTTTCAAACTCTTCCAGCGAATCGGCTGTAGGCTGAAGCCGGTATTTCAATACAAACGCGTTGATTCCACGTGCCGCCAGCGCTTCGGCCACCTCCCAACCTTCGTTGCCCATGGAGAGCCACATAAAGCCGCCACCTGGCGCAACAATGACACTGGTGCCATTGGCTTTTTTGGGATCAGCGAGAAAGGGGGTCAGGGTTGCTTTGGTGATGTTTCTCGCCATGGGATCACCCCACTGGCGGAACCAGGATTCCTGGGCCGGCTGATCTTTCACTCCGCCAGTATTCAAGGGTATAGCACCAACCTCCTTGGGTGCCTCTATGGGATACATCTTCCCATCCTGGGCCATGGCTGTCGTACTGCTCAGCCAAAACACCCCTACAACAAATAACCTTAACGCGTGGTGAAATTGCCGTTGCATAGATTTATCTCCTGGTTTTTTTTATCAAATGTTACAAACGTTGTGGGTGGAAAATTGAGATGCGAAAATGGGATAGTCTTCCTGAGTGGCCTTTTCCGTTTTTATCTTTATGTATGGACGTTTTCAGCCGGGCGAGTAAGCTGCGCTCACCTGCCCCACCGGAGAGTCATTTTGACCATAAGGTATATTATATTACAAGTAATAAGCAAGGCTTGAATGGGGAAAGAGAAAGGGACGCGGGAACAAGACCGCTGACAGCCATGATCAAATACACGATTTCCATTTCCCGCTGGCGCAGCAAGGCTTCCCACTTTACTCAACCGGGATGGTACAGGCGCTCACCAATGAGTTTGAATTGCGGGTTTAGCGGAGTTTTTCTTTTCTTTACATATTTTTCGCAACCGCCGCGAGCCGCGTAATTTCGCGTGTTACCTCTCCTGAAGTGTTTCGTCCCATGTCCAAATCCGCCGCGTGCAGGTTTTTACACACGCACCACTTCTGTTTTTTCGTAAACTGGCACGCTTAAAATTCTTGTTCCCCTATAATTGCGCGCACGGATAGGTTATCAACGTTTACCCGTTGTCAGATTTTCCGTGGAGAACTTCTGCCCGTTACTTACAGGCGCCTCCCCTCATCACAACGATATTCATTAAGCATGAGATTGAACCCATGAGCCCAAGATCATTATTTGTACTCTTATCCGGTACGCTTCTGTGCTCGTTGCTCGCTGCCTGCAATGCACCGCAGGATGGCAGAACGGCCGCCGACGCAAGTAAATCCGCCAGCGCCAAACAATGGCCCGTACTGAAAAGCGCCGTTGCCAAAGATCCTGCCGTTGAAAAGCGGGTCGACGATTTACTGGCACAGATGACGCTGGAAGAAAAAATCGGCCAGATTCTCCAGCCCGAGATCAATGAAGTGACCGCCGACGATATCAGAGACTATCACCTGGGATCGGTCCTGAATGGCGGCGGTGCGACACCGTATCGCAACAAATATGCCCCCATTTCCGACTGGGTCAAGATGGCCGACGACTATTACTACGCCTCGGTCGATAAATCCAACGGCCGCACCGGTATTCCCATTATTTGGGGTACGGATGCGGTACACGGCATGGGTAACGTCATCGGCGCGACCCTGTTCCCGCACAATATCGGTCTGGGTGCGACCAATAATCCAGATTTGCTGAAGAAAATCGGCTGGGCCACAGCGCGTGAGCTGGCAGTAACTGGCCTGGACTGGGACTTCTCCCCCACCGTTGCGGTAGCTCGCGATGATCGCTGGGGCCGTACTTATGAATCCTGGTCTGAAGATCCACGCATCGTGAAGGCTTTTGCTGGCGAGATGGTTAAAGGTCTGCAAGGTGAAGCCGGATCGGACAACTTCATGACTGACCATCACGTGATCGCCACCGCCAAGCACTATATCGGCGACGGCGGCACCTTGAATGGTGTCGATCGCGGTGCGACCCAAGGCGATGAAAAGCATCTGCGCGATGTTCACGGCGCCGGTTATTTCAGCGCGATTGAAGCCGGTGTACAGGTGGTGATGGCCTCATTCAGCTCATGGGATGGTATTCAAATGCACGGTCACAAATATTTGCTGACTGATGTGTTGAAAGATCGCATGGGCTTCGACGGCTTTGTGGTAGGCGACTGGAATGGCCATATGTTCATTCCCGGCTGTACCGTGGTTGACTGCCCTGCATCACTGATGACCGGCCTGGATATGTACATGATTCCGGATCCGCAATGGAAGGAGCTGTACAAAAACCTGCTGGCGCAAGCCAAGAGCGGCGAAATTACGGCAGAGCGCCTGGACGACGCAGTCCGTCGGATTCTGCGTGTGAAAGTACGTGCGGGCCTGTTCGATCGCGGTGCGCCATCTACCCGCTCGCTGGCTGGTAAAAAAGAATTGCTGGGCGCTCC
>CAYUVQ010000026.1:29342-31756 GCA_964448175.1 uncultured Cellvibrionaceae bacterium
AACGTTGGCGACAAAGATTATGACCCGCTGTTTGCCTACGGTTATGGTTTGAGCTACGGCGATAAAGACACCCTGAAAGACAACCTTTCTGAGGAAGGCATCAAGGCCGAAGAAGCGGCAGATCTGCTGGAAATCTTCAACCGTCGTCCGATGGATGAGTGGGTGCTGGAAATTATCGGATTCCAGAACGACCGCGCCGAAATGGTAACCAAAAGTGCAACGGCTTCTTCACTGGAGATTACCGCGGTTGACCGCAACGTACAGGAAGATGCCCGTCGCGTTGTATGGAATGGCAAAGGTAATGGACAGGTTGCATTAGCAGTGGGTGACCGCAAAGATTTCACCAACTATGTGCAGGAAGATTCTGCGCTGGTATTTGAAATCAAAGTGGATCAGGCCCCCAGCAAAACCACCTGGTTACGTCTGGGCTGTGGATCTTACTGCGCGTCAGATATTGATCTCACTGACAAGCTGAGCGCTTCCGTAGGTCAAAACTGGCAAACCGTTACCGTTCCATTGAGCTGCTACCCGGATGCCGGTATCAACTTCGGTGTGAGCCAACCACCGAGCGAATACTGGACGCAGGTTCTGCAACCATTCTCGCTGTTAACGGACGGCACTTTGGATCTCACCTTCTCCAAAGTCAGCATCGTTAAAGGTGCCGGGAAAGGCGTGACCTGTCCTTAATGGTTTACGTTTAAGTGTTACTTCCTCCTCCTTATTTATTAAGGAGGAGGATTCCCCACCTGAAGTCTCCCTCCAACGCATTAACCACTCCGTCCCCTGCCTCTAAAGCCCAATCGGGAACCAATCGCTTTTCATCAATAAGTTGAATTGTTAGTATGCCGCGTGTTCTGGTATGGAGATTGGATCATTGGCAACTACCTATATAGCAAATTGCGGCCTCATTACCGCAGCCGGCGCCAACGTGCTGATGAATTTTTTCACCTATCGTGCCGGGAAAAACACCTATCAAGCCGCTAACTACCATTCCTTTGATCACCACCAGGTCACCTTGGCGCTTGTGCCAAACGGCGCTCTGCCACCCCTCGCCGAATCCATTGAAGACGCCGAGCTGCTCAGCTTTCGTGATGAGCGCTTATTACAAATGACCCAGACTGCCGCGCGCGAAGCCCTCGCCCATTACCGCGGCGCACCGATTCCCTTGATCCTGGCAGGCCCCGAAAACTACCCCGGCGTAACGAATCAATTGCCATCCAATTTTTTAGCCGTGCTGAAAGCGCAAGTTGACCTTCCCATCCTTTACCCGGCAAGCCGGGTCATCGGCACGGGACGCACAGGGGTGCTGGAAGCCCTGCGGCTTGCACAGTTTTACCTGCGCAGCGGCCAGCACGACCACGTATTAGTCGGTGGCGTTGACAGCTGTCAGCACTCAGCCTGGCTGAATTTCCTGGACCGCACCGAGCGCCTCAAGTCCGGCAGCCCGCACCGCCGCGCCGATACCTTTGTCCCCGGTGAAGGGGCGGCATTCCTGCTACTAACGAACAATCCCACCTGTGCCATGCACTCCAATAACTTTGTGATGACCCTGACGGAACCCGGCCTCAGTCAAGAGCCAGGCCACATCTACAGCGACGCTCCATATCGCGGTGACGGACTGGATGCCGCCGTAAAACAGGCGCTTAATCACCTACCGGAGCCACATAAAATCCGCTACCTGTTCAGCGGCATCAACGGCGAAAGTTATTGGGCTAAAGAACTCGGGGTTGCCGTAACACGTTCCAGCCAGCGCTTCGACGACATGAAGCATCAACACCCCGCCGACTGCTTCGGTGATCTGGGCGCGGCCACCGGCGGGGCGCTGATCGCATTGGCCGCCTACTCGGCCTTTAAACAAAGCGTGCCCACCAACAGCTTGATTTGTACATCATCGGACAGCGCCTATCGCGCTGCCGTTTGTTTGATACCGGAAAGGATCTCAGCATGACGCAATTGGGAGAAGCCATTGCCGTAACCACCATCACCGACCCGGACCGCCCCCACTGGGTACAGGTGGAGTACAAATACGCAAACGGCCGGCCGGTAAAAGGCCAGTTCCTCGCCACCGACAGCGAAGGCATGACCTGGGCCGGCACCCTGAATGACCAGGGGCAAGCCTGCCTGAGCGGGCTGCCGCCGGGATCGGTGGAATTCGAACTTGTCTCGGAAGATATGGAAGATGAGCTGGCCCGCACGCGCGCCGACATCAAGGCTGTGCTCGATCAAATCATCGAAGAGCAACGCGCGGAAGCCGCACAGCACGAAGCCGCACTCGCCCGCCAAAGCGCTGTAGGCCAAGCGGCAAGCCACTACGGCGCTTACGTAAAAGGTATCTGGAACGGTGCCGTCGGCCTGGTTACCTTCATCAAGGACACCGCCGTAAAAACAGCGGAAGTCGCGCTATACCTGAGCCC
>CAYUVQ010000027.1:0-11328 GCA_964448175.1 uncultured Cellvibrionaceae bacterium
AATTTGGCAAAATAGCGTCTTTCCCTTTTCGAGACTATCACCATGACTCAACTGACCTTTGCTGAAGCCGAATATGCGATTAAGAAGCGCAAAACCCGTCGTGAAGCTTTTCTCGAAAAAATGGATACCCTGATTCCCTGGAATAAATTCGAACAACAACTCAGTCGTCATTACGCCAAGGGCACCGTAGGACGCAAACCCTACCCGCTGAATGTGATGTTGCGCATTCATATCATGCAACTCATCTATAACCTCAGCGACCCAGCCATGGAAGATGCGCTGTATGAGATTGAATCCATGCGTCGCTTCGCGGGATTGCGGTTGTCGGACAATCTCCCCGACGAAACCACTATCCTTAACTTCCGCCACTTTATCGAGCGCCACAAGCTGGGACAGCGTTTATTCGATAACGTGCAAGAACATCTGAAATCAAAAGGCCTCGCGTTACGCGAAGGCAGCATCGTTGATGCCACGATTATTTCAGCACCCACTTCGACTAAGAACAAACAAGGCAAAAGAGACCCGGAGATGCACCAAACCAAAAAAGGTAACGAATGGCACTTTGGTATGAAGATGCATATTGGTGTCGATGACTCTACTGGTTTAATCCACAGCATTGCGACCACCTCGGCCAATGCGCATGACATCACTCAAGCCGATAAATTATTACACGGCGACGAGCAGCGCGTGTGGGGCGATGCGGGTTACGTTGGCATCGAGAAGCGCGAAGAGCACAAGGATCGCGATGTGGAGTGGTTCATAGCCATGCGTCCCGGTCAGCGCGCTGCTCTGCCAAAGCGAGGCGACCTGGCAAAAACAGAAAAAATCAAAGCCAGTGTCCGCGCCAAAGTCGAACATGCATTTCATTACATCAAGCGCGTGTTTGGTTACAGCAAGGTTCGCTACCGTGGACTGGAGAAAAATACTAGCCGTTTGCAGGTGCTTGCCGCGCTTGCAAATCTGTTGCGTGCGCGCCCTTATTTGACCCCTTAAGGGGTTAGTCCGTCCGCCATCTGCAGAAATGCAGATGGCGGCAGAAAAATGCCTCGGAAGAGGCTAAAAAACGCCGGATTTTTGTTTGTAAAAATCATGGGTTGAAAAGCTTTCGACGTTTTTACTAAACACGTTAATTTTCAGAGCATCCCTAGCACTTTCGAAATAACACTTTGAGTTTGCGGTAAGGTGATTTGCTTTACATTTATTCCTAGTTGATGAGCGCTGGCTAGGGTTATATCCCAGCCGTAGCGCTCCATAAGGGTTGCTTCGCGGTATAACTGGTCTGTAATGGTGGGGATATTTTCGTAGGTTGTGAGTAAGTATGCGATATCTTTTAGAGCGAGTAATGCTTGGGTTAGGATGGTAGATTCTGGTGAATTGTTCACTTTTAATAAAACTCTAGGCAGTTTGTTCATAAAAATAACATGTTCATGACTCATGAACAGGGTTGATATATGAACACGGTGCCCAACTGCTACTTATAGCGAGTGGGGATATGAATAGCGGCAACGTAAGAAGCTAAAAATGTAGAGCAACGGCCGCGTTAGCTCTTAGCTCCCCCAGATCCCTTTTCTGTGCCATCACAACAGAGCTTCTATCAATCCTCTGCTGTTCCAGAGTCCCCTTCAGGACTCTGTGCCTTCTGCCGGTTCCGTCACCTCAATGGTAGGTTGAGTGGAAGTAAACCCCCCATTTCTCCATCCCCAGTAACCACCCACCAGCAGTGCCACCACTACCACGACGCCAACGATCTTGGGCCATACCGGTTTGTCCTGGTAGGGATCACGCAGGCTGCGGCGGGAGCCGCTGGGGAGTTTGGCGACCTGGGTTAGTTTGCTGCCGAAGGGCGTATTGATTTTGACCCGGCCGTTGACCGCCCAACCGGAGGCGTCGAGGATGGGGCCGAGGTTGCGCTGACGCAGTTTCAGCCAGGCGATAAAAACCGAGGGGCCGCTGATCAGCAAGAGCAGTCCCAGCAGTCCCACCGGCATCAACCAGCCCAGGCCGAAGAAGGCTTGCAGCAGCATGCCCATGGCGGTGGCGATGCCGCCTACCGCGACGCCCATAGCGGCAATGATACTCAAATCAAACTTGGGTTTTGCGGCGGGTTTCGGGGCTGTATCGCGGTTCTCTAGTGTCGCGGCAGCCTTGGTTTCCATGGCCGTTTGCCCGGAGGCTTCTGCTGCGGCGGCGCTCTTGGCTGCCTGTTCTTCCACGAACCGGATCAAGCGTTTGTAGGGGGAGAAAAATGCCTGGGCGATGCCAATGGGATTTTCCACCAGTTTGGTGATGGTAGCGTCCCAGTCCTGGCCATCGCGATCATAGAAGACGCCGTTGCGTCCGACCATCAGGTAATCCTGTGAGCCGCCCGTGAAGGCCGCTACGATAGTTTTCTTTGCGCCGTCCCGGCGGGTGCAGTCGCAATAGGCGAGGAAGCATTTACTCAGGCCCGCCAGCACGGCGTGTTTAGCCGCATCATGGACATCAATACACAATTCACAGGCGCGGCCATCCAGATACAGGGTGCCGGCTTCAAAGATGGCCCGCCGATCCGCGGAGTAAAAGTCAGTCAGGTTGACGAAGTTGTTGAGCAGGGTTTTCAGGTGCAGGCGGTAGCGCAGCAAGGCTTCCACTTGCGCGAGGCTTTCGACTTCTGGCTTGACCGCCAGATCTTCCGCAATCAGCGCCAGTAATTGTTCTTTACCGTCACCCTTAAGCAGGTCGTGCAGTTGGGTCGGGTCCAGATGAGTAACTGATTGACCGGCTTCTTCATTAAGCCAGTTTTGATAATCATCAAAGCGCGCTTTCAACTCTTGCCACTGCGCGTAACTCAGTGCTGCCAGTTCACCAAAAACCGGTTGGATGACGGCCTGATTTAACTGCTGGATGCGGCTTTCCCAGGCTGGATTGAGGCCTTCGCCCAGGGGCAGTTCGGCTTCGGGGCGAATCAGCGCCAGTGGGAAGTCTGCCATCTCCATACCGTTTGCGGAGAGGACGTCGTTCTTCAGGGCGGCCCAGTCATCGGCAGTGCGATTTAGCTGGTCAGCGGCCCGTGGATCGTACTGGCTGGCGCGGCAGCGGCTGAAATAATCATCGATCTTGGTGCGCACAGCATTCAGTGAGTTCGCAACAGCAGTGCCATCTACGCCCTCCGGCAGCCAGGAAGACTCGGCGCGGGCCAGCCACGCGGTTCTGGCTTGGACCGCCTCGTAAAAAGCATTCACGCCCGCCTCGTCCACACCCTTCGTGCCGAAGGCATCCAGAGCCGGGGTTACACTGGCCAACAGGATTTCGATCAACGCACGAAGGTCTGCGTCATCAGTGACACCGGGGGAGATAATGCCGTCACCATTGAAGCGCGCGCTAGCCAGTGCGTCCTGCTGTATCGTCACATCCGCCAGCGTGATGGTATCCGCATCGGGCTTGCCGAGCATGATGAGCAGGCGACGGGCCGCGTTATGCAGGGCTGCTCCCTCGGGGGTATCGGTATTGAGTTCTTGAAGGGGTATCGAATCTGCGGGTTTCAACAGCAGCGCCGGGTCCCGCAGCACACGGTCACACCAGTGCACGGCTTCCAGTACTTCGGGTAAGCGCACCCGTCCGTCGTTATCCGTATCGATCAACTGCAACGTCTTTTTATCGAAGTGCAGGCCCGTGGTGGGACAGGCGAGCGCGGCCCAGAGTTTGGGGTCCAGTTCGTGCAGATGACGGAGGTCATCGGCGCTGGTCAGCAGCGCCTGATCAAAACCGCCGATACGTGAAAAGCACCAGGAGTGGGAAGTCGCCATAGAGCAATCCTGCAAGATGAGTCATGTTAGTTACGGGAATCGGCGAGTATAACGGCACGAGAAGGCTTGATACAGAGAGCGGTGGTGCGGCAGCAGAACCCGGTTCGTGAAGGCGTCCACTATAGCTGCTGAGAAACTTTCCCGCTGGATAAAACTCACAACGCCATCCTATAAGTCTATGTGGTAAATCGCGAAGGAACTCCCTATGAAATATTGGTTATCCCTCTTCTTGTCCGCTATCGCGGCAGTATCTATCGCCGCCGAAACGACTGGTTATGGTCCGCGCCTGGAAGGCTTTGAATACCCTTATCCGGTAAAAATCTTTACGTTTAAATCCCAGCAGCAGGACATGGAAATGGCGTATCTGGATGTTCAGCCGGAAGAGAGCAATGGCCGCACCTTCGTGCTGATGCATGGCAAGAATTTCTGTGCTGCCACGTGGGAGGGCACCATCAACGTGCTCGTCGAATGGGGTTATCGGGTGATTGCGCCGGATCAGGTTGGCTTCTGTAAATCCACCAAACCCACCCAATACCAATTCAGCTTCCAACAGCTGGCCAGTAACACCAGGGCGTTGCTGGATTCGCTGGATGTAGGCACGGTGACGGTCATGGGCCATTCCATGGGCGGTATGCTGGCCACCCGCTTCGCACTCATGTATCCCGCGCAGACCGAGCAACTGGTGATGGTCAACCCCATAGGTCTGGAAGACTGGAAAGCTTTGGGCGTGCCTTATCGCAACGTGGATGAATGGTACGCGCGGGAGCTGAAAACCAGCGCTGACAGCATTCGTCAGTATCAGCTCAACACCTACTATGGCGGTCAGTGGCGCCCCGAGTTTGATCGCTGGGTGGACATGCAGGCGGGGATGTTTCGCGGCAAGGGTCGTGAACTGGTGGCCTGGAACTCGGCACTGACGGCGGACATGATCATGTCACAGCCCGTCGTCTACGAATTTCCGCTCTTGAAGGTGCCAGTCTTGTTGTTGATCGGAGAGCTGGATAACACCGCCCTCGGCAAAGATGCCGCTCCACCGGCGCTGCAGAAAACTCTGGGTAACTACAAAAAGCTGGGTCGGGACATCGCGGCGCAGATCCCACGGGCTAAACTGGTGAATTTTCCCGATCTGGGGCACTCACCCCAGATTCAGGCACCACAGCGGTTCCATAAAGCGCTGCTGAACGGCCTGCTGCCGTGAGACGGGTATAGACAGGGATGCAACGGGAAAAGCCCGCAGGTGCTAGGGTTTGGTTTCCTCGCCGCTGATCTGAACCAGCGTCGCTAACCCCTCGTGCCGCAACTTGTTCATCAGCTTCGCTAATTGCTCTACCTCAGCTGCATCCAGCTGTTCACCATGGACAAAGGTCAAGCGCCCCTTGGCTACCAGCTCACGGACATAAGTGGGCCGGACGCGCAGGCGCTCGGCCGCTTGGGTAATGGACAGCAACTGTTGCAACATAACCGGAATCAGGCGTTAAAGATTGGGGGAGGAGCGCCGGAACGCGCCCAAAAATTGGATTTCACTATGCCACACTTTCTCCCCGAATACTCCCGGTGAGCGGCGCCATCCACGGATACTCCTGACCCTCTGGCAATCCTGTGCCATAATTTGCGCATTCCCGTGGCCGCGCAGGTGGCCTTATCTCCTTTACCTTACAAAAATAAGGCAGTCTCGCATGAGCAATCGCGGCACGCTGTATACCGTTTCTGCACCCTCCGGTGCGGGAAAAACCAGTCTTGTGGCAGCCTTGGTTAAATCCAACCCCGAAGTCTGTGTTTCTATCTCCCACACGACCCGGCCTATGCGCCCCGGTGAGAAAGATGGGGAGAATTATCATTTTGTGGATCACGCCACCTTTGAAAAGATGCTCGAAGAAGGGGCTTTTCTGGAGCATGCGCGCGTGTTTAACAACCTGTATGGGACATCGCAGCGATGGGTGGTGGAGACCCTTAATCAAGGGATGGATGTCATCCTGGAGATCGACTGGCAAGGCGCTGCCCAGGTACGCAAACAACTGCCGGACACCATCAGCGTATTTATCCTGCCGCCCTCCCTTGCCTCTCTGCGTCAGCGCCTGACCGGGCGTGGCCAGGATGACCCCAGCGTGATTGAAGCGCGCATGAGCGAAGCCATCAGCGAGATCTCCCATTATGTCGAAGCAGATTACCTGATCATCAACGATGACTTCACAACAGCGCTGGCGCAGTTCCAGGCGTTAATCACCAGTCAGCACCTGAGCTTGGCCCGTCAGGCCGAAAAACACGCAGCCTTGTTGCGCGAGTTGCTGGCCTGATCGGCGGAAATTTTGTTGGTGGGCCCACGCAAGTGGGTATTTTGTGGACAATCCCCGGCTGTGCGACTGGCGGCCGACCCTTATCTCACGCATAATAGACACCCTTGAAAAGCAGCATTTCGGCTGCATTACTTAGTTCAGGCACGGAAATTTTATGGCACGCATTACTGTTGAAGATTGTTTGGATCACGTTGATAACCGTTTTGAGTTAGTAATGGTTGGCAGCAAACGCGCTCGTCAATTGGCTATCGGTGGCAAAGATCCTTATGTTCCCGCCGAAAATGACAAACCTACTGTTATCGCTCTGCGCGAAATCGAAGAAGGGTTTGTGGATGCCAGCATCCTGCTCGAAAAAGATGTCGCCCCGGCACCGAAGCCTGAGCGCAACTATGAGCAGGAAATGTAAGCGAACGGAAATTGTAAGCCGAGCTAGATCATTCCCCAGCCGCTGCCAGTGCAGCGGCTTTTCAGTCTCTGGAGAACGGCGTTGCAGACAATTGAAGCCTTAAGTCACAGGCTTTCGTCATATCTGGATACTCCCCAAATCAATTTGGTGAAGCGGGCTTATTTCTACGCAGAACAAGCCCACGACGGCCAGAAACGTCGCAGTGGCGAAGCCTATATCACCCATCCGCTCGCGGTAGCGGACATCCTCGCGCACATGCATATGGACCATCAGAGTCTGATGGCGGCCATGTTGCACGATGTGATTGAAGATACCGGCATCAGCAAAAAAGCCATTGCCAAACAATTCGGCGAATCCGTAGCGGATCTGGTGGATGGCGTCAGCAAGCTGACCCAGATCGAATTCGAATCCCACGCGGAAAAGCAGGCCGAAAACTTTCAGAAGATGGCGCTGGCCATGGCTAATGACCTGCGTGTCATCCTGGTCAAACTGGCAGACCGGTTGCACAACATGCGCACCCTGGGCGCCATGCCCGCCGACAAAAAGCGCCGCATCGCCAAAGAGACCCTCGAAATCTACGCGCCCATCGCCCATCGTCTGGGTATGAATGACATGCGTCTGGAGTTTGAGGATCGCGGCTTTTACGCAATGTATCCGCTGCGTGCGACGCGCCTGCAGGCGGCCCTCAAGACAGCGCGTGGCAATCGCAAAGAGCTGGTTGAACAGATTCAGACTTCTATTGAGAAGCGCCTGACCCGGGAAAAGATCCTGGCTGATGTCATCGGCCGTGAGAAACATCTTTTCAGCATCTATGAAAAGATGCGGCAGAAGAAAAAGTATTTCAAAGAAATCATGGACGTGTACGCGTTCCGCATCGTCGTGGACAGCGTCGATACCTGCTACCGCGTGCTGGGGGTGATTCACAACCTTTACAAACCGGTGGCCGGCGAATTCAAGGATTACATCGCGATACCCAAAGCCAATGGTTATCAGTCCTTGCATACGGTGCTGGTCGGCATGCACGGGGTGCCTATCGAGGTTCAGATCCGTACGCGCGAGATGGACGAGATGGCCAACAACGGTATTGCCGCGCACTTTCTCTATAAGTCCAACAGTGATGAGAGTATCAACAGCAGCCATAACCGCGCCCGCCAATGGGTACAAGGGCTGTTGGAGATGCAGCGCCGCGCCGGAGATTCGCTTGAATTCATTGAAAACGTAAAAATTGATCTTTTCCCGGATGAGGTTTACGTCTTTACCCCCAAAGGCAAGATTGTCGAGCTACCCCACGGGGCGACCGCTGTGGATTTTGCTTATGCCGTGCATACGGATATCGGCAATGCCTGTGTAGCCTGCCGTATTAATGGTCGTCTTGCGCCGTTATCGCAACCACTACAAAGCGGTCAGAAAGTTACCATCATCACCGCTCCGGGTGCGCAACCCAATCCCAACTGGTTGAATTTCACCGTGTCTGGCAAGGCACGCAGTGGAATCCGGCACTTCCTCAAGAATCAACGTCATCATCAATCCGTGGCCCTGGGCCGCCGGATGCTGAGCCGCGCCCTGGTCGATATGCAGCTTGAACTGGACAACCTGAGTGAAGCGCAGCTCACCCAGTTGCTGCAGGCGGCGCAGGTGGATTCACTGGAAACCTTGCTGGAAGAGATTGGCTTGGGCAATCGTGTGGCGTTTGCAGTAGCCAAGTTGTTGCAGCCGGACGCCGAGGTGAAAAGCCGCGGGCCGAGTATTTATTCACCGCTGACCATCGATTCATCCGAGGGCATGCTGATTACCTTTGCCCGCTGTTGCCGACCCATCCCGGGTGATCCAATTATCGGCCACGTAAGCTCTGGCAAAGGCTTGGTTATCCACCAGGACACCTGTCGCAACATTGTAGAGATCCGCAGCAACCCCGAAAAAATCAGTCACGTTAATTGGGCCCCGACGGTCAGTGGCGAGTTCCTGGTAGATGTGCGGGTGGAGGTAGAGTCGGAGCGCGGCATCATCGCCACACTCGCCACGCGCGTGACCGAACAGGGCGGCAGCATTGAACATATCAACGTTCAGGAGCGGGATGCACACAACAGCGTGATTAACCTATGCATCGGTGTCCACAACCGCGTGCATCTGGCCAATATCATGCGCCGTATCCGCAATATGAGCTTCGTGATCCGCATCGGGCGCAGCAAAAATTAGCTCTGCGCTCCACACCCGTTTATACTCGGTCGCTTTCCGTTAATAACAGCGCGGCTTCACGCGCTTTTCAACGTAAGCAGGCTCATTATGACCAACAAAGCTGTGATCCACACTACCAATGCGCCCGCCGCTATCGGTACCTATTCCCAGGCTATCAAAGTTAACAATACCGTTTACCTGTCGGGTCAGATTCCGCTGGATCCTAAAACCATGGCATTGGTTGATGGCGACTTTGCTACCCAGGCGCATCAGGTATTCAAAAACCTGCGCGCTGTGTGCGAGGCGGCCAACGGCAGTTTGGCGGATATCGTTAAGCTCAATATTTATTTGACTGATCTGGCCAATTTTTCCATCGTCAACGAAGTGATGGCCGAATACTTCAGCCAGCCATACCCGGCCCGTGCCGCCATTGGGGTGAGCCAGCTGCCAAAAGGTGCGGTGGTAGAAGCCGACGGTGTCATGGTGGTTTAACGCAATGTGGTAAACCCGGCGAGAATCTGGTGCGGTGATTCTCGCCCATTAACAAAAGCTCGTTTAAGGAAAGCTCATGAAAAGGATCACGCTCTTATTCTTTCTGTTCGTCACCTTCCATACATTCGCTCAGCCGTTGCCGCTGGAGCACTTCGCCAGCCTCCCCGATGTCAGTCTGCTCGGTTTATCGCCCGACGGAAAAAAGCTCTCGTCAGTTATCCGGATTGATGTGGATGGCACCTCGGGGATGGCGGTGCAGCTTGTCGATCTCGCATCGGGCGAAAAAAAGTTCGTCCTGTTCACCGACAATACAAAATATGACATTTACTGGGTACGCTGGAAAGATAATCGTACCCTGCTGGTTGGCGTGGTGTATCCGTCAAAACGTGACACTTGGCTGGGTATGCACAGCGCGGTGTTCAAAACCCGTGAGACAAGTCTGCTGATTGTTGATGTGGACAGTGGAGAGGTTCGCACACCCTTTAAAAAATCCTTCCTGAAAAAATACAAGATCACACCTGTCACGCGCGATCAGGTGGTAGATGTTCTGCCGGAAGATCCCGACCATATTCTGATGATGCTGCCCACAAATCAGACGCTGCTGGATGCGAGCTACATGGGGGTTTACAAGGTCAACATCCGGAATCAGCGGGTTCAACTGGTTCAAAAATCTGAAAACCACGTCTACCACTGGATAACCGATCAGCAGCATCGCGTACGTGCGGGTCTCCTCCAAGACACTCGCGACGGAACGCGAAAAATACTGGTAAACAAACTGGGTACCAAAGGCTGGACAGAAGCCTGGCCGCACAAGCTGTTTTCGGAAGACGAGGTTTATCCGCTCGGCTTCGGCCTTGATCCCAACATGCTATACATCCGTGCGTATCACCAAGGAAGCATGGCAATCTTCCGGGTTAACTTGAAAGATAAGAATTTGAAGCGCGAGCTGGTGTTCGCCGATCCAGATTACGATGTGAATGGAAGCCTGGTGTATTCGCCGATGACCCGGGATGTCGTGGGTGTTCGTTATTCACAGGCTGGCGGTTTTACGTTCTTTGATCCTGAGCTTCGTCAGCTGCAGGCGGCTATCGACAACGCGTTACCGACTACGCGCAACCAGATTCTCGCCTTCTCGGATGACATGAAAAAATATGTGGTTTTCTCTCAAAGCAGTATTGATTCCGGCACTTATTATCTCGGCCAGCGTGATCCGGCCAAACTGGATGCGGTGGCCTATCGTTATAAATATCTCACCCCGGATCTGATGGCCCCGGCACGGCGTTACGACTACAAAGCACGTGACGGGCTGACGATAGAAGCTTATCTGACGCTGCCACTGGACAGCACGGGCAAGAACCTGCCCACGATTATATTTCCCCATGGCGGCCCCATATCGCGCGACGATGATTCGTTTAATTACTGGAGCCAGTATTTAGCGAACAAAGGCTACGCCGTATTGCAGATGAACTTCCGCGGTTCTGCTGGCCAGGGTTTGGCGTTCCGCAACGCCGGATTAAAAAACTGGGGTAAGGAAATGCAGGATGACATCGAAGACGGTGCGCGAAAACTGATAGCGGATGGCATCAGCGATGCACAATCCATCTGTATTCTCGGGGGCAGTTACGGTGGCTATGCGGCTTTGATGGGTGCAGTTAAAACCCCGGATTTATACCGGTGTGCCGTGAGTGTGGCGGGTGTTACTAACGTCTTTGATCTGGTGAAGGATAACCGGGCATTCTGGCGCGGTTACAACGTTATAGATGAGCAGATCGGTAACGACAACAAAGAACTGCGTGCGATATCACCGGTTAATCACGCAGACAAAATAAAAATTCCGGTGTTACTGGTGCACGGTGACAGTGATCGTCAGGTGGATATCAAACACGGTATCCAGATGCGCGATGCATTGCTCAAGGCGGGCAAGAAAGTCACTTTCCTGGAGCTGCCCAACGAGGATCACTATCTCACCAACAATGACAATCGCGTAGCGACCTTCCGGGCCATCGATACTTTTCTTGATGAGAACCTTCCGTTAAATCTGCCAAAGTAACGCAGGTTCATGTGGGAGTTTCCGTGAGGTGTTGCGGAAGGACGCCGGCTCGTTAATGAGCCGGCCTGGAGATTACTTGGCGGCAGCCTCTTCCAGCTGACCGCCAGCTTTTTTGAGGTCTTTACC
>CAYUVQ010000027.1:11428-29667 GCA_964448175.1 uncultured Cellvibrionaceae bacterium
GGGTCCATACGGGTGGTCATCGCCCAGATCACATCCTTCCAGTCCCGCGCGTTGACGTCGTCGTCCGTCACGATCACAAACTTGGTGTACATAAACTGTCGCAGAAAAGACCAGACACCCATCATCACCCGTTTGGCATGGCCGGGGTACTGTTTCTTCATCGTCACCACAGCCATGCGATAGGAGCAGCCTTCCGGCGGCAGATAAAAATCCACAATCTCAGGAAACTGTTTCTGCAGAATGGGCACGAATACTTCGTTAAGCGCGACGCCGAGAATAGCGGGTTCATCCGGCGGGCGGCCGGTGTAGGTGCTGTGATAAATGGGTTCGCGACGATGCGTAATTTTTTCTACCGTGAATACCGGGAAATGATCCACTTCATTGTAATAACCGGTGTGGTCGCCAAACGGTCCTTCCGGTGCAATATCGTCGGGAGCGATGTAGCCCTCAAGGATAAATTCTGCAGAGGCCGGGACCTGCAAATCATTGCTCAGGCATTTCACCACTTCAGTTTTGTCGCCGCGCAATAAACCGGCAAAGGCATATTCAGACAGCGTGTCGGGCACCGGCGTGACAGCACCAAGAATTGTTGCTGGGTCAGCGCCTAGCGCTACTGAAACGGGAAAGGGTTTACCCGGATTCTGCTGCTGCCATTCACGAAAATCCAGCGCCCCGCCACGATGGGATAACCAGCGCATGATCAAGCGGTTTTTTCCAATCTTCTGCATGCGATAAATGCCGAGGTTCTGCCGCTCTTTATGCGGGCCACGGGTGACCACCAGCGGCCAGGTAACCAGCGGCCCCACGTCGCCCGGCCAACAGGTTTGAATAGGCAGCGTATCGAGATCTACCGCATCGCCTTCCAGAACAATTTGCTGACAAGGGGCTTTATTGATGACCTTGGGTGCCATGTTCAAAACCTGTTTAAAGACCGGCAACTTTTCCCAGGCATCTTTAAAACCTTTGGGTGGTTCTGGCTCTTTCAAAAAGGCTAACAGTTTGCCCACTTCACGCAATGCGGCGACCGACTCTTCCCCCATACCCAGCGCTACTCGCTCCGGTGTGCCAAATAAATTACCAAGCACTGGAATAGAAAAACCTTTGGGGTTTTCAAACAGCAGGGCGGGGCCCCCCGCGCGCAAAGTACGATCGCAGATCTCGGTCATTTCGAGGTAGGGATCAACTTCATGTTTGATACGTTTAAGTTGTCCGCGCTCTTCAAGCAGCGCAATAAAATCACGAAGGTCTTTATATTTCATGGATTCCAACTTTAATGGCCGGTACGTGAGTAAGTCGTGGGTAGGCGGCGGCTTAAAAATCCGCTGTGGATTTTTAAACGCGATAACCCGGTGAAAGATGATGCGGCGACGACGTGAGGAAGCCCGGCACCGTTGTTGATGATACTCCGGACAGATTCGTTTTACAGGGACGCTGATGGCAAAATGGCACAGCCGGAATATGGGTGACAGTTGAATCAGATCCCGCGCTGCGAAGCAGAAGACAAACATTGCCTGCAGCACGAAAGGAAGCAGGAGATGAAAGAAAAAACGGTCGCTATGCCAACTGTCTTTCGCTGCATCTCCACATCGTTTTACTTGCGCTTCATCGACAGGAAGAATTCATCGTTGGTTTTGAAATCTTTCAGCTTATCGACGAGGAATTCTGTCGCAGCAACATCTTCCATATCGTTCAGCAAGCGACGCAGAATCCACGCGCGCTGCAATTCACTTTCTTCCATCAATAATTCTTCACGACGGGTGCCGGAGCGACGGACGTTAATCGCCGGGTAGATGCGTTTTTCGGCAATCTTGCGATCAAGGTGCAACTCCAGGTTGCCCGTCCCTTTAAACTCTTCGTAGATGACTTCGTCCATCTTGGAGCCGGTATCAACCAGTGCGGTAGCAATAATACTCAAGCTGCCGCCTTCTTCGATGTTACGTGCGGCACCAAAGAAACGCTTGGGGCGTTCCAGTGCATGTGCATCCACACCACCCGTCAGTACTTTACCGGAGGAAGGAATAACGGTGTTATAAGCACGCGCCAGACGGGTAATGGAATCGAGCAGAATGATCACGTCTTTTTTGTGTTCAACCAGACGCTTGGCCCGCTCGATCACCATGTCCGCCACCTGTACGTGCCGCGCTGGTGGCTCATCAAACGTTGAGGCAACCACTTCACCACGCACAGAACGTTGCATCTCGGTCACTTCTTCCGGGCGTTCATCAATCAGCAGCACGATCAGATGACACTCTGGATTATTGCGCGTTATTGCTTGCGCAATATTCTGCATCATGATGGTCTTACCGGCCTTGGGTGGTGCAACGATCAGGCCGCGTTGGCCTTTGCCGATGGGCGCAATTAAATCGATGATACGGCCAGTAAGATCTTCGGTCGAACCGTTACCGGCTTCGAGCAACAAGCGTTCATTGGGAAACAGCGGCGTGAGGTTTTCAAAGAGGATTTTGTTGCGTGAACTTTCAGGCTTATCAAAATTGATTTCATTGACTTTCAGCAGTGCAAAATAGCGTTCACCTTCTTTGGGGGGGCGTATTTTGCCGGAAATTGTGTCACCAGTGCGAAGGTTAAAGCGGCGGATCTGGCTGGGTGAAACATAAATATCGTCGGGGCCTGCGAGGTAGGAACTGTCTGCTGAACGTAAGAAACCAAACCCATCCACCAGAATTTCTAATACGCCATCGCCGTAAATATCCTCCCCGCCTTTGGCGTGCCGCTTGAGAATATTGAAGATAATATCCTGCTTACGGGAGCGAGCCATGCTTTCCAGGCCCATCTCTGTGGCAATGTTAATCAGTTCTTCGACGGGTTTTGTTTTTAGATCAGTAAGATTCATACACTAGGACTTTGGTTGTGAATAGTAAGTTGGGTTAGTAGAAGTTGTTGCAGGATTTGAATTAATCAGGGTATTGGGATGTTGTTCTATCGCGCGGTCTTGCTCTTATAGTCCGCAGGCGATGGATCTTAACTCGATAATTACTGCTCAGATAATCAGGCGCTGGGAGGGCCCTGAGGCCAGGATTAATGCTGGGGCAGATAACACAGGAGTCTTATGCTTGTCCGTTTCTATATTGCTCGGTGATTTGGCTGTCGTTGATGTGGGTAGCTGAAATCAGGGAGGAACAAACATTGAATGTGCCGAGTATAGCGGCAAGTTTTCATCAGTGTAAAGTGCAAATTTAACAGAAGAGGCAGAATCGGGCCGGCAATGTCAATTGCCGGCCCGATGGAATTACACAACGCTGTCGATAAAGTCGACTAACTGAGCGCGGGATAAAGCGCCTACTTTAGTTGCTTCGACGTTGCCGTCCTTGAAGATGATCAAGGTGGGAATGCCGCGAATATTGAATTTTCCGGGAGTTTCCTTGTTGGCATCGACGTCTACTTTGGCGATCTTGAGCTTGCCTTCGTATTGGCCTGCCAGATCGTCAAGAATCGGCGCGATCATTTTACAGGGGCCACACCAAGCCGCCCAAAAATCTACCAGAACCGGGGTTTTGGCATTGAGGACTTCCTCAGCAAAACTGGCGTCAGTCACATGAACGATGGCATCACTACTCATATTTAACGTCTCCAAGCCTGATCGGCGGTGGTGGTGGTGCGCTGACCACAAGGTGTTTGAGGCATGATAAGGATTGCTATGCAGGCAAGCAAGGGGCAAAAAACAATGGAGGCTATAAAGCCTCACAATCGCATTCGTTTATACGGCGTCGGAGCAGCCGGCCTGATAACCCTCACAAGTTTACTGACAGAATATCCAGCGTTTTGTTAGCGAAAAGTTTTTTCCGCTGTTTTCATCAACCCGGTTTTTTCAAAAGTGGTGTAAAGACTGTCCAGCGTGACGGGTTTGGGAAGATAGTGATTCATGCCTGCTGCAAAGACCGCTTCACGATGTTCCTGCAATGCATGGGCGGTGAGCGCCACAATAGGTGTGGCCGGCATATTGTGGCTGCGTTCGTATTCACGAATGCTGCGCGTCGCTTCGAATCCGTCCATTTCCGGCATTTCACAGTCCATTAAAATCAAGTCGTAGGGTGTAGCGGTTTCACGCACTGCATTGAATGCGGCAACCCCGTTCTCCACCAGGGTGGGTTCGATATGCAGCTTGCTCAGCAAACCTTTAATCACCATGCGGTTAACGGCGTTATCTTCTGCTACCAATACGCGTAAGTGAGAAAACAATTGATAATTTTGTGCGGCCTGTTTGTGCGCAGAAAGTGGCGCAACCGAAACGCCGAGTATGTTAGCCAGTTCGAGTTTGATTATCTTTGCGCCCACCGGCTTGCGCAGTACGCACCGGATGCGTAATTGCTGATCGTGATATTGCGGCACATCCACATTGCTGAGCAAAACTACCGGCGTATCGCGCAGCACCGGGTCCTGTCGCATCAGTGACACTATGGCAAAACTGGTTTCGCCAGGATGATAGTCAATGATTACAAAATCAAATGGTTCGTGGCGCCAGGCCGCTTCCTGCAGAATGGAAAGTGCATCATCTTTTGATCGTGCTTCATGCAGATTGATGCCCCAGCTGTTGCCGTGTTTGGTGAAGAACTGACGCTGGTTGCTGCTACCGTCCACCAATAATAATTTTTTGTTACGCAGCAGATTATCAATATCGGGATCGCGGTGCGGGGCCAGAGATTTAATTTCGGCGGGCAGGAAGCGGGCGGTAAACCAGAAAGTAGAACCCTGACCTTTGATGCTATCGACGCCGATTGTGCCGCCCATTAATTCCGCGAGACTTTTACAGATTGCCAGACCTAACCCGGTACCCCCGTATTTACGCGTGGTGGATGTGTCGGCCTGGTTAAACGAATCGAACAGCATGGAATAAGCGGCAGGGTCGATGCCGATACCACTGTCTTGCACGGAAAAATACAACAGCGGTTGCTCCGGTGTACTTTCCGGTGCGAGTTTAACGGTGAGGGAAATATAACCTTCGCTGGTAAATTTAAATGCGTTACCTAAGAGATTAATGATGATCTGGCGTAACCGTGTCGGATCACCGCGTAACAGCAGAGGTGTGCCGGGATCGACACTACCGAGCAATTCGATGCGGCGCTTGTTGGCCGTCGCACCAAATAATTGAGTGCAATCTTCAACCAGATCCTCCAGATCAAAGGCGGCGACTTCCAGCTGCATTTTCCCCGCCTCGATTTTGGAGTAATCGAGAATGTCGTTGATGATATCCAGCAGCGTTTCACCCGAGCGATGAATGACATCCACGTAATGTTTTTGCGCGTCGTTTAAAGGTGTATCGCGCAACATTTCCAACATGCCAATCACGCCGTTCATCGGCGTGCGGATTTCATGACTCATGGTGGCGAGGAACTGGCTTTTTGCCCGGCTTGCATCTTCGGCGGCATTTTTCAGACGGCGCGTTTCAAGCTTTTCGGCTTTTTCGGACAGTAATGCCAGCTCAATGGCGTGACGTTGCTCAATATCTTCCAGCAGAGTTTCGCGCATGTGGTTTATCGCGTTCACCACATTGTCCAGTTCATCTTCGTGCTGGTCGACCTTCATGCGCCTGAGGCGCAGAGGAGTCTTAAGATTTTCGAGATTTAATTGCCGCGTATATTGCGCAATCGTATCAATGTGGCGGGTGAGTAAGGTGTGTACCAGCCACAAAATAAACAATGCAATCAGCAGCGTCTTGGCGCCCTGCACGCTGGCGATGAACAGCGCCCGGTCCCACAGCTTGTCGTAGATACTGGACAAGCTGGCGGTAATGATCAGCGTCCCCAGTTCCTGTTGGGGTGTGCTGGAATCTTCATAAGTCAGCGGATAACTTTTAACGAGAAACTGATTGGGCTTGTTGGCAATTTCTTCCTGGCTGTAACGCTGGGTGCTGGCAACCAGTGTCTGCTCAGTATTGTTCCAGTCGTGCCAGGTAACGCTTACCTGCACCACATCCTGTACGTCGAGAACGCTGTTGATCTGGATGTTCAGCTGCTCCTGATCAAAACCCCATAAACTTTTCGTGATGCTGGCAAGGGTACTGACGCGCACCTGGTCGAGGCGTTTTTCCAGCGAGGAGATGTCATCGTGATAGTTGCTGTATAGCTGCAGCAGAATAGTAATCAATGTGATCAGCGAGCTGCTGAGAATGATCAGTCCCAGCAGGCGGGTCGCGATAGGGTTCTCGCGGGCGTAGCGGCTTATCGTTGGCAACATTGATGTGTGGTATATCCAGAATTCCGGCGAATTATCCTGTGCAGGCCGTTGCACACTGATCCAAGTGTAGCAGTTGCCTCTGTAACTGCTGGCAGAGTATCAGGAGGCACCAGTGGTGACACCTGGTAAGTTAAGGAGTGCAGCGTAACCCTGTTGATAGCCGGGATAAAGTAAATGGTATCCGCTGTGCAGCAGGCGCTGATTGGAACACCGTTTGTTGCCGCGTTCACGGTCGACCTGATCCGGGGCAAACACCGCTCGATCCACCTTCAAGTGCATGGCCAGCCAGTTTACTACTTCGGCCATGGGGGCCGGGGTGCTGTCGGTGGCGATCAGGAGCGTGTCCGGCTGCTGATTGTGGCGGGCTTTATCGATGACATGGGCCAGCACGCCGGCACAGTCATCAGCATGAATGCGATTGGTGTAGACCCCGGATAACACGGCTCTGCCCTGGCGAACCTGATCAATCAGGCGGGTCCGGCCGGGGCCGTAAATACCACTGAGGCGCAGGATACAGTGGGGAAAACCACTGGTGCGGATGTGCGACTCAGCTTCGAGCAACCGTTTGCCGCTGAAGCTGTCCGGCTCGGTGGGCGAGGTTTCATCGACCCAGCTGCCGTCCTGTTGGCCGTACACGCTGGTGCTGGAGACAAACAGGATCAGCCGAGGATTCTGCAGACGTTCCTTCAATCCGCTGACCAGCCTTGCGCTGGTGTCCACGTAAGCCCGCTGGTAGCCGGCATCACTGCGCTCGTCTGGCGTCATGGTGATGACAATGATCTCTGCTGGTTCCGCCAGCAATCGGTTCATGATCTGGGGATCGTGGAGATTGCCCTGCCGGTAGGTCAGCGATGGTGTATCGGCAGGTGGCGAGCGCCGCACACCGACTACACTATATTGATCCGGTGGCAGCCGCGTGGCCAGCCGCTCGCCCAGATCCCCACATCCCAAAATCAACACCGAAACCGGTAATAGTTTTTCGCTATTCACCTTTGCTTAACTCCGTATAACAGGGCACACTTGGCCACTATAACAGGCCCGCAGAACTTAGATTCCGCATGATTACAGGCAGATTCCATCATGACTCTCACCGAATTGCGTTACATCGTCACGCTCGCGCAGGAGCAGCATTTCGGGCGCGCTGCGGAACGTTGTTTTGTCAGCCAGCCAACCCTGAGCATTGCAGTTAAAAAGCTCGAAGATGAGCTGGGTGTCGCCTTGTTCGAACGCACCAAGTCCCGCGTGCAGGCCACGCCACTGGGGGAGCAGATTGTGGCTCAGGCCAATCTGGTGCTGGAGCAGACGGCCGCCATCAAAGACATCGCGGATGCCGGCAAAGACCAGCTCAGCAGTCCGCTCGCCGTGGGTGCTATCTTTACCATCGGCCCTTACCTGCTACCGCTGTTCATCCCCCATTTGCAAAAGCTGGCCAGCAAGATGCCGCTTTATGTAGAAGAGGGTTACACAGCGACCTTGCGCAAAAAGCTGCGCAACGGGGAGCTGGACGTCATTATTGTTGCCCTGCCGTTTACGGAATCCGACGTCGTAACCCAGGCATTGTTTGACGAGCCATTCGTTGTGCTTATGCCCCAGGATCATCCTCTGGCCGCCAAAGAGGCTATTCATCCGCGCGATCTGGATGACCAGAACATATTGCTGCTGGGTGAAGGTCATTGTTTCCGCGATCAGGTCTTGGCAACGTGTCCTAATCTTCAACCTTCACTGGAAGATACCTCCGGCCGTATCCGCACGGCGGCGGAGGGCAGTTCACTGGAGACGCTGCGTCATATGGTGGCCTCGGGCCTGGGCATCACTATTCTGCCGCTGTCGGCAGCATCCACTTCTTATTACACCCCCAATGTGCTGGTAACCCGGCCCTTCGCGGACCCCGCGCCGAGCCGCACCGTTGCGCTCGCCTGGCGGGCCAGCTTCCCGCGTCACAAGGCCATTGATGCCTTGCGCAAAGCCATCAGCGACTCCCGTCAGGAGCATGATGCTCAGCAGTAAAGAGGGCGCCGTGGCAACTAGGCCGGACCTTGATCATATCGCTGTGACTTCGCTTAAGGGTGTCGGTGCGGTGCTGGCGACCAAATTAGCGAAAATTGGCATCTTTTCCCTGCAGGATCTGCTGTTTCATCTGCCGTTGCGTTATATGGACCGCACCCGGGTCACCCCGATCGGTGCCCTGCAACCAAACACGAATGCGGTGATAGAAGGTGAAGTTCGTGCCTGCGACGTCGTTATGGGGCGCCGGCGCAGCCTGGTATGCCGTATTCAGGATGGCACCGGTACAGTCTCCCTGCGCTTCTACCATTTTTCCAATGCACAAAAGCAACGGCTGGTGGCGGGAACCCGGCTGCGGGTGTTTGGGGAGACCCGCCGTGGGGCTGCCGGGCTGGAAATCTATCATCCCGAATACGACCTGCTTGATCAGGCTCAGCCGCTGCCGTTACAGCAACACCTGACGCCGGTCTATCCGGCGACTGAAGGCCTGACCCAACCCAGGCTGCGCAGTCTGGCGACACAGGGATTGAAGTGGCTGGATACGCACGCGCTGAAAGAACTGTTGCCCGATACGCTGCGCCGTCAGTTAGGGCAGATTCCGCTGGCGGATGCACTGCGCTTTCTCCATCAGCCGCCCCAGGACGCGGATCTTCGTCAATTGCAGGAGGGCGAGCACCCCTATCAGCAGCGGCTGGCCTTTGAAGAGCTGCTGGCCCATCACCTGAGCCTGTTGTTGTTGCGGCGTCAGGCGCAGGCCGATGGCGCGTTTGCCCTGCGCTCAGACCCGGTATTGCAGCAGACCTTTCGGGCCAATCTGGGGTTTACATTAACCAGCGCGCAGGAGCGGGTGCTGGAGGAGATCACGGTGGATATGGCCCGGCCGGTGCCGATGTTGCGCCTGGTTCAGGGTGATGTCGGATCGGGTAAAACGGTCGTTGCTGCTCTGGCGGCGCTGATGGCGGTGGCCAGCGGCAAACAGGCAGCCATCATGGCGCCCACCGAGATTCTGGCGGAGCAGCACCGCTTGAACTTCGGTCGCTGGCTGGAGCCTTTGGGCATCGGGGTGGGCTGGCTGACCGGGCGGCTCAAGGTGAGTGAGCGACGGCAACAGCTGGAAGCCATTCGCGACGGTTCTGCCCGGGTCATAGTGGGCACCCATGCGTTGTTTCAGGAAGGCGTGGAGTTTGCCGAGCTGGGATTGATCATCATCGACGAACAGCACCGGTTTGGCGTACATCAGCGGCTATCCTTGCGGGAAAAAGGCGCAGCCGGGCGGTTCCGGCCGCACCAGCTCATCATGACCGCGACGCCTATTCCGCGCACCCTGGCCATGAGTGCCTACGCCGATCTGGATTGTTCGGTTATTGATGAGCTGCCTCCGGGACGCACGCCGGTCACCACCGTCGTCATCAGTGACCAGCGCCGCGAAGAGGTCATCGAGCGGGTTCGCCTCGCCTGTGAGCAGGGGCGGCAGACCTACTGGGTGTGCACATTGATTGAAGAGTCCGAGACGCTGGCCGCACAAGCCGCGCAGGTAACGGCAGAAAGCCTGGCGGAGTCGCTCCCGCATCTGCGGATTGCCCTGATTCACGGTCGCCTGAAGCCGGCGGAGAAAGAGCAGGTGATGACCGCGTTTAAAGCGGGTGAGGTGGATCTGCTGGTAGCTACCACGGTAATTGAAGTGGGGGTGGACGTGCCGAATGCGAGTCTGATGGTCATCGAAAATCCCGAGCGGCTCGGGCTGGCCCAGCTTCATCAGCTGCGTGGCCGTGTGGGGCGTGGTTCTGCCGCCAGCCACTGCGTGCTGCTTTACGGCTCGCCCTTATCCCATCACAGCCGGGAGCGCCTGCGGATCATGCGCGAGACCAATGATGGGTTTATGATCGCCGAAGAAGATCTGCAGTTGCGTGGTGCTGGTGAAGTCCTGGGCACCCGTCAGACCGGAGAAATGCAGTTCAAGATCGCGGATCTTCAGCGCGATGCGCATTTATTGCCCGCCGTCAAAGACGCCGCTTTCCTGCTCATGGAAAAATATCCGGAACTGTGTCACGAAATCGTGCTGCGCTGGCTGGGCAATAATCAGGAATACCTTCATGTTTAATAACTTGGCCTATGCTGTTGAGGCTATGTCTGTGAAAGTTGCACGATAATGGCGTCTTTTGGGTGAAATCTGCGCCAATCTGTGTGATGAATTGGGCTAAAATCGCTAATGAGATGTCCCTGTTCAAAGGACACAGCCCGCACACTTTGAGCTGGTCAAATCAACCGAGTGACACAATAAAGCCGACATCAAAGAAGGAGTAGGCCGTGACAGTTCCGACGAGTGTTCAATCATTATTGAATGATCAGAATATTCACTACGCGATCGCCGCTACCCCCGTGGATGCGAATAACAACCGTCTGTGGCACGACGAGCACCTGCGCAATATGGGAGCGGCCAAGTCCGTCATCCTGCAAGACGCCAAAGGCCGTATTCAGGTCATTATTGCGGCTGACAGCCTGCTTGATCTGCGCGCCGTTAACCGCCACCTCAGCCGTGAACTTCAAGCCACCAGCCCGGAAGAGCTGGCCAAATTCTGCCAGACCCACGCGGTACAATCCGTGCCGGCGCTGCCGAAACTTGCCGGGTTGCTGACGCTGGTGGATAAAAGCCTGCTGGAACGCGATGAAATACTGCTGGACTCCGGCAGTGAAGAGCAGTTGCTTCACCTGGATCGCGCGGCGTTTCAACATATTCTGGAAGACGCCATTATCTGTGATATTGCGGTGCCGCTGGCGCCGCTGGAAAAGGAGAGGGTCAACGCCCACGACACTGATCTGATCCTTGGGGCAGTGCGTAATTTTACCCAGCTGCGGATCAAGCAGCGGCTGGAGGAAACCCTTGAATTACCTCCCCTGACCGACACCGCCCAGCGCATTATCCAGCTGCGCGTGAACCCCAACGCCGACGTCAGCGATCTGGCGCAGATTGTGGAGACTGATCCGAGCCTGGCGGCGCAGGTTGTCAGCTGGGCCGCCTCGCCCTATTACTCCGCCCCCGGCAAAATCAAGTCCATCCATGATGCCATTGTGCGTGTGCTCGGGTTTGATATGGTGCTGAACCTAGCCCTGGGGCTGGCCTTGGGGCGTACCCTGCATATCCCCAAAGACGGCCCTCACGGTTCGCTGCCGTACTGGCAGCAATCGGTGTACATGGCCGCGACGATTGAAGGGCTGGTGACCGCTATTCCCCGGGATAACCGCCCGAGCTTTGGGATGGCGTACCTGTGCGGACTGCTGCACAATTTCGGCTTCCTGATTCTCGCAGAAGTGTTTCCACCGCACTTCCGTGCCTATTGCGAGCTGGCTGATGCCAACCCCCACACCACGCATCAGGCCATTGAACGACACTTGATCGGTGTGACCCGGGAGCAGATCGCCAGCGCCCTGATGTCGCTCTGGTCGATGCCGGATGAGGTGATCGTTGCCTTACGCCACCAGAATAATCCCAGCTACGACGGTGAGCATCACGAGTATGCCAAGCTCATTTTTGTGGCCCAGCGTCTGCTGTATCAGCACAATATCGGACTTGGCCCCAAGCTTGAGATACCCGATTACGTCTTCGAAGCGCTGCACCTTGACCCGGTCAAAGCGCGCACCACCGTGACCAATATCATTGAATCCGAAGATGAGTTGAAACACATTGCTTTACAGCTCACCCCGCACTGACAGACGTCGCTAAACCCTCCTCCCGGCCGGGAGGCGTCAGTGCGGGATGAGACAAAACACCTTTCATCGACTATGACCCGCAACCGGCTTGCGGGTAAACTCTCTCCCACCGCGCTGCGGGAGAGCGGCGCAATGTTATCGATGAGAAATTCCTATGTCTGAATATGAAAATACCGCTCGTGCGGCGGCCAAGATTCTTGTTGCGCGCCGTCTGGCGGGAGAACAAGGTCCCCGTTTGCCCGAAAGCTGTCGCCCCACCACACTGGAGGAAGCTCTGGCGATTCAGGAAGCCGTGAGCGAGCTCTGGTGTGAAAGCCAGGACGACTCCATCGGCGCGTGGAAATGCCTGCAGCCGCCGCCGGACAAGCTGGTCGTCGGCCCCATTTATACCTCCACCATCAACAGCATTCCGCCGGTAGCTGTCTGGTCTCAGGGCGAGCGCGCCCGCATTGAGCCGGAGCTGGCATTTTTCTTTGGCAAAGATCTGCCCCCGCGCCCGGAACCCTATACCCCGGCGGATGTAGACGCCGCCATTGCGCGCACGCATCTGGCGCTGGAGCTGATCAACAGCCGCTACGACGACCCCGCCAGTGCCGATTTTCCGGAGATGCTGGCAGATGGGCTGGTGAATCAGGGGTTGTTTATCGGCCCTGAAGTCAGCGCCGAAAAATCAAGACACGCCAGCGAGATCCAGATCCACATCGAATGCGCCAATGGCGAAATCAGCGAGCATGCTGGTCGTCATCCCAACACCAATCCCCGCGCGCCGCTGTATTGGCTTGCTGAATTCCTGCGCAGTCGGGGTCAGGGTATTCAGGCAGGTCAGGCCGTCATTACCGGCTCTTATGCCGGAGTGATAGAGGTGCCGCTGAATACCAATATCAAGATTTACTACACCGATCTGGGCATGTTGGAAGTGAGTTTTACGGCGCGGTAATTCCCAGTATCCGCCGGTGGTCCAATATCAGGAGCAGTAGCTATGTCAGAAGCAAACGCCGATAAACCTTTTTATTCCTGCGAGATTCCGGTGCGCTGGGGAGACATGGACGCATTTGGACACGTCAATAACACGCTGTACCTGCGTTATATAGAGGAAACGCGTTTTCAATGGATGATGAGTAAAGGCGTTCCCATCGGTGGCGAGAACTATCCGGTTGTGGTGACGATTGGCTGTACCTTCTATCGGCCAGTCTTTTACCCGGACACCCTGCGGATCGACTGCTATATTTCCGACCCCGGCCGCTCAAGTTTTATGGTGAACTACAAGATCTACACCTCGGGGGAGCCGGATAACCCCACCGCAGACAGCTTCTCCAAGATTGTCTGGGTCGATGCCAAAACAGGTAAATCTACGCCTTTGCCTGAGACGGTGCGCGCCTGGTTTGATTAATCCCGCTGTACACATACAGTGAATATTCGGGCGGTCGATCCGGCCGCCTCTTGCTTTCTCTCACCCCAACTCCCATCACCGTGGCGCCTGTATCAGGGTGGTAAGCTGTACATATAGCCAGTAAAATCGGACGAACTCCTGAACCCATGGTGGAAAAACGGTAGACTATCGCCCTTTTCCCGCCAGCCGACGATAGATTTGCTTATGGATGTTTCACCCCTGCTCAACCACCTCAACGATGCCCAGCGTGCCGCCGTATCGGCACCAGCGGGCAATCAACTGATTCTCGCCGGTGCGGGCAGCGGCAAAACCCGGGTACTGGTGCATCGAATCGCCTGGCTGATTCAGGTTGAGCGGGTGTCGCCCTACTCCATCATGGCGGTGACCTTCACTAATAAAGCCGCACGGGAGATGCGGGGCCGGCTGGAAGAACTCTTCAGTGAAACCAACCAGAACATCAATACGCGCAATATGTGGGTCGGTACCTTCCACGGTCTCGCCCATCGCCTGTTGAAGGCCCATTGGCAGGACGCGGGCCTGCCACAGAACTTCCAGATCCTCGACAGTGATGACCAACTGCGCCTGATAAAGCGCGTTTACCAGACGCTGAATCTTGATGAGAACAAATGGCCGCACCGTCAGGCCCAGTGGTACATCAATGGCCAGAAAGACGAAGGCTTGCGCCCCCAGCATATCCAGGAAACCGGCGACCCCTTCGTGCGTACCATGTTGCAGATCTATCGCGCCTACGAAGAAGACTGCCAGCGGGGCGGCATGGTGGACTTCGCCGAACTGCTGTTGCGCGCCCATGAACTCTGGTTGAACAAGCCCCATATTCTTGAACACTACCGCAACCGCTTCCCGTTTATTCTTGTGGATGAGTTTCAAGATACCAACAGCGTGCAATACGCCTGGCTGCGGGTGCTGGCAGGTAAGCAATGTTATGTAACGGCGGTGGGTGATGATGACCAATCCATCTACGGCTGGCGCGGTGCCAAGATCGAAAACATTCAGAGCTTTGCCGAGGATTTCGGCAATGCGGAGACCATTCGTCTGGAACAGAATTACCGTTCCACCTCAATAATTCTTGAAGCCGCCAACGCCGTGATTGCCAATAACTTCGGGCGCCTCGGAAAAGAGTTGTGGACGGAAGGCGCTGAAGGCGAACCTATCTCCTTGTATGCCGCCTATAACGAGCAGGACGAAGCGCGGTTTATCGTCGAACGTATTCAGGAGTGGGTGCGTCAGGGCAATAACAAAAATGCCTGTGCGATTCTGTATCGCTCCAACGCCCAATCGCGGGTGTTGGAAGAAGCGTTATTGCGCGAAGGCATTGCCTATCGCATCTACGGCGGCCAGCGATTCTACGATCGTCTGGAGATTAAAAATGCCGTGGCCTACATGCGCATGATCAACAACCCCCATGACGATGCCGCGTTTGAGCGCGTCATCAATACCCCCACGCGCGGCATCGGCGGAAAAACGGTGGATGACATTCGCCAGTTCGCGCGTGAAAACGGTTGTTCGCTCTGGCGCGCAGCAGAAATGTTGATTGCTAATCGCGTTCTGACAGCGAGGGCGGGCAATGCGGTACAAAGTTTTATAACGCTCATAAGTAAACTTGCCCATGATGCGAATGAAATTGATGTTCACGGCGATGTGCCGACGCTGGATCAGATAGCCCGCCAAGTTATTGAAGACACCGGCTTGTTGGATTTCCATCAGAGCGAAAAAGGTGAGAAAGGCCAGGC
This sequence comes from uncultured Cellvibrionaceae bacterium, assembly GCA_964448175.1. Taxonomy (GTDB): domain Bacteria; phylum Pseudomonadota; class Gammaproteobacteria; order Pseudomonadales; family Cellvibrionaceae; genus Cellvibrio. The sequence goes on from CAYUVQ010000027.1 coordinate 26,474, forward strand.
GCGCGGCGAAAACCTGCAGGAACTGGTCAACGCCTGCCGCGTATTCGACGTGGATGAAGAAGATGAAATTTCCGCGCTCCAGCGATTTCTAGATACCGCTGCACTGGACGCTGGCGAAACCCAGGCCGACGAATTTGAAGATGCGGTGCAGATGATGACACTGCACTCGGCCAAAGGACTGGAATTTCCATTGGTATTTATGGCCGGCGTGGAAGAAGGTTTATTTCCCCACAAGATGTCGGCCGATGACCCGGATCGTCTCGAGGAAGAGCGGCGACTGTGCTACGTCGGCATCACGCGGGCGATGGAAAAACTCTACATCAGTTATGCGGAAACACGCCGCTTGTACGGCAATGAAACCTTCAATGCAGTGTCCCGTTTTGTCAAAGAAATTCCCAGCAAATGTATTCAGGAAGTGCGCTTGAAAACCGCTGTAACGCGCCCGGTCAGTTATCAGCGCAACGCGAGCAGCGCACGCCTGAGTGACAGCGGCGAAGGCACGGGCTTTCATCTGGGCCAGCGCGTGCAACATGCTATCTTCGGCGAAGGTGTGATTTTACATTTTGAAGGCCAGGGTGCTGGCGCGCGGGTGCAGGTGAACTTTGATAATGAAGGCAGCAAATGGCTGATGATGCAGTATGCGAATTTAGCCGCGATCTAAATTGTCCGGTTGATGGGGGTGGAGTGTTTGGATCTACGTGATGTTGGATCTACGTGATGGTAGATCCGCATGGCGCGTTGCTCAATTTACAATACCTCAAGAAAAACAACTCACTAAAAATAACGAATAACCATTATGACTGAACCGTCCACCCAAAAACTCAACTGGTATCCGTTGGTTATCCTTGCACTGGTCGCCGCACTGGTCCTCGTGTTCTCACTGCTGGTAATGGAAAAGACGCGCGTTAAATCTCATGGTGCAGCAACCTTTGAAAGAGCCGAGCAGGCTCAGTACCGCTGGCGCATGGTGACGACTTGGCCGAAAAATTTTCCCGGCCTGGGCACAACCGTTGAAACCTTTGCAGGGTATGTCAACGACATGAGTGATGGACGCCTACAGATCCATGTTTATGGTGCGAATGAAATTGTTCCGCCGATGGGAGTGTTCGATGCCGTATCCAACGGAAGCGTGGAAATGGGCCATGGTGGTTCATACTACTGGCGAGGCAAATCGCCGGCCGCACAGTTTTTTACCACCATTCCGTTTGGTATGAATGCCCAGGAGATGAACGGTTGGCTGCATCACGGCGGCGGTCTGGAGTTGTGGCGAGAGATCTACGCACCGTTTAATTTAATTCCTTTTGCCGGGGGTAATACCGGCATTCAAATGGCAGGCTGGTTTAATCGCGAAATCAATCGTATCGAAGATTTACGCGGGTTAAAAATGCGGATTCCGGGAATGGCGGGTGACGTGTTCAATCGTGCCGGCGGAACCTCAGTGAATATTCCCGGTGGTGAGTTATATACCGCCTTGCAGACCGGCGTGATCGATGCGGCTGAATGGGTGGGGCCGGAAAACGATCTCGCTTTTGGTTTTCATCAGGTAGCTAAATATTATTATTATCCGGGCTGGCAGGAGCCAGGTTCGACGCTGGAATTTATTGTCAACAAACGGGCATTCGAGTCATTACCGAAAGATCTGCAGGCAATTATCACGGTGGCGGCACGCGCGGCGAATCAGGATATGCTGGATCGCTATACCGCCCGCAACAATGCCGCCTTAAAAGAACTGAGCGAAAAAGGAGTGGAAGTGCGGCGTCTACCGGATGAAGTATTGCAGCATCTGCGCAATATCAGCCTGGAACTCTACGCCGAGCAGGCGGCGCGCGACCCCCTATTTAAAAAAGTGTATGACTCTTACGAAGAATTTCTGCAGATGGTGACGGAGTATCACAAAATTTCTGAGCACACTTATTACGACGTGCGTGAGCGAACTCTGGAAGCTATCCGCGATGAAAAGCAGAATTCGTCCCAATAATTTTCAGCGCATCGTATGGAGTGCACAACCTCTCAAAGGCTATTAATGATTATTGAGGTTAATGATAATGGTGTTAATGATAGCGGCGTTAATGGTTGTTTGCAGTGCTGATGTTTAACGCTTATTTATTATGCCGCTATGCATCACTTCACAATTAAAAACTGTACCTGATTGCGCAGTTCGGCTTTCTCCTGCGAATCAAACGGCAACACCAGATCATCCTGCCCATCATTATCCACATCCATGATGCGCGCCTTGGAGCCATCCCGCGGCAGGGACACATTAAATTGCAGGCGCTCACGGGTAAACAATGTATTGGCATCGCTGCGATTTACAATCAAGCGTTGTTGCTTTTCACCAATCCATAAATCCTTATAAGCCGTGTCTGTTTTTCCGGCCAGCTGAAACAGCGGCATATCCACACGACCACTGCCGATGCTGATGCTTGCAGTGGTTTTGTGGGTGTGATCAGGTTTTTCATTAAAACTGCGATTGTCGCGCATGCGGTAAAACTGGACTTCCATACCGGCGCTGCCGCTGATCAATGCGCGCACCATCATGCCCAGACCAAAGTGCGCGCTGGGTGTATAAAAATCCCGGCGACCGTCGCCATCGATATCGGCAAAGACCGACTCAAATTGAATGCCGCGCGTGTTGATCCGGGTATCCGGCTGTTTTTCAAAATAAAGACCGGCTTCGCCCGCCCGGCCGTAATGAATCAGGTAGTCGTAATTCTGCTCGAGTGCGTCCGCAAACACTTCACGGCGAATGATGATATCGGCGAGGCCGTCGCTATCCAGATCCGTCATATCAAACAGCCGATTAATTGTCAGGCCTTTGTAATCGCGACCATCGCCGGGGCGCAGGCTGGCTTCGCTGTCAGAGGAAATAGCCAGTCCCGGTCGAAGAATCTTGGGTAGTTCGGGAAAACTGCCGTCGGCGTGTTGTTCAAACACCAGCAATTCATCGTCGCGTGCAAAAACAATGTCGGTCTTGCCATCCAGATTGGTATCCATCAGATACGGTTTACGCGGGGTATAACGCGGAACATTTTCATAGGTTTCCACGAAGGCATCTACCATTAATGGAAAGTGTGTGAAGCTGCCGTCGGCGCGCTGCAGCCATAAATGGTAGGCAGTGAAATCGGCGATCAGCAGATCATGCCGGCCGGTGTTATTGATATCAACCACCATCTCGCTGTGCCGCAGGCGCTTGG
>CAYUVQ010000027.1:29767-31718 GCA_964448175.1 uncultured Cellvibrionaceae bacterium
CCGCACCAGATCGCCATTAGCGGGATGCGTCAGAGGCACTGTTTTGTGACTGAACGACAGCGCATGTACGCTCATGGCGAAACATGCCGTCAAAGCCCCGGTCATCAATGAAAATTTGGTCACAATCACTCCGTGCTGTAATCCTGTAACAGTGCATAGACAAGCGGATCGAGAATTATTTCACGCGCGTCTTGAACAATTGCGCGGGCATTGCTTTGTGTGTGATCTGTTGCGCAAACTGTATGAATAAAAAAACGGGAGGCGTGGCCTCCCGTTTTCAATAGAGCACCGTAAAAATTGTCAATTGGTGCACAGACATTTTTTACTATTGCTCTGCATGTTGAAAAGCATTACAGCATTTCAGAAACCTGAAAGCTTATTGCTTAATACCTTCCACATGCAGTTCAAGTTTTACTGTTTGTGAAGCTGGGCCAAGGTCTTGTTTGATGTTGAAATCTTTCAAGCTGATTTCAGTTTCGCCCTCAAAACCTACTCGATAACCGCCCCATGGGTCTTTACCCTCGCCTACTTTGTCCACTTCAATGGTGATGCTTTTGGTTACACCATTCAGGGTCAGGTCGCCGACAATATCAAATTCGCCCTCATCGTCAGGCACAATTTTCTTGCTGACAAAAGTTGCTTTCGGAAATTTTTCCACGTTGAGGAAATCGCTGCTGCGCAGATGCTTGTCACGCTCAGCATGGTTGCTGTCGACGCTGGTGGTATCGATAGTGACATTGATGGTACTGGCCGCTACATTTTTTGGATCGTAGGTGAAGTCACCGCTGAACGTGTTGAAGCGACCAGTGAGGTAACTATAACCGAGGTGCTGGATGCTGAAATTGATTGATGCGTGAGCACCGTCGGTGTCGATAACATATTTGTCAGCCAGCGTCGGCATGCTGATCAGACCAGCAGCAGCAAAAGCTAAAGCGGCGATTGATTTTTTCATCCTAATTCTCCTAAGTGGACAAGATTGATTCAAAACAGGGTGTGGAAGGAAATCATGTACTACGGATTACCAGACGATAATTTTTTATCGCCAGGCGGTAAATTTTTTACGGGTTTTAACATACGTACCAGCGTTCGATCGCGGATCACAAAATGGTGGATCAATGCGGCGAGGGCGTGCAGAGCAGCGACTATGACAATCGCCCAGGCGAGAAGTTCATGGATCAACCCGGCGCGATCAACGTTGGTAGGGCTTAACTGGGTAAGCATGGGAAAGTGAATAACATCAAACAGGCTCGCTGGTTTTCCATCCGCTGTGGTAATCAGGTAGCCGCTGGCGATAACGATAAAGATCAACCCGTACAGCAGGTATTTCACCAGCCGTGACAGCAATAAGGTGGAACGCGAATGGTTAGGCAATGGCGTGGGATTTTTATTGCCCAGCCGCCACAGGATGCGCACCACCATCAACAGCAGCAAAACCAGGCCCAGGCTGATATGTAATGCCGGACCTTTGTGATACCAGGGCGAGTAATAACTCAATCCTGTCATGTACACGCCCAGGCCGAACAGGAAAAAAATCAGCAGGGCGCTGACCCAGTGCAGGACAATAGTGAAGAGGCCGTACCCAGCGCTAGTGTCTTTCAGCATGGTCGTATCAATCGCGCGGAACGGGCCGGGTCCGGCCATTATCATCGATGGCAACGTAAACAAATTCTCCTTCAGTCACCTTTGCCACTTCACCGGTTTTACATACTTTGATCCAGACTTCGATCATGATGCGGATGGATGTGCGCCCGATATCCTGCGCTGTAGCGTAACAACTGACGGTTGCACCGACGGGTACGGGCCGCAGAAATACCATACTGCCAACGGCCACAGTGGTAACGCGGCCTTTAGCAATTTCCTGAGCCATGATAGCGCCGGCGAGATCCATCTGGGTCATCAGCCAGCCGCCGAAGATATCGCCATAGGGATTAGTGTCCGCCGGCATGGACAG
>CAYUVQ010000028.1:0-10539 GCA_964448175.1 uncultured Cellvibrionaceae bacterium
TTCGTAAAAAGATTCCTGTTGAATTAGCCAGCGCGCCCCATCAATTTCTGTGCGTGTGATTTGTCCCATAGAAAGATTCATCGCAGAAACCTGCGTGCGGTTTTCAGGATTGTAAACAACGGCGGACCGGAAGCTGGCTGTAAAATCCGGCAGGCCAGTATGCAGTTCCTTGGGTAAGGTTTTATTGGTGGGCGAAGGTGTGGGAGTTCGCACGTCGTCCAGTAGTAAGACGCTCTTCAAACCGTCCAGCATAAAGCGTACTGAGGCACTTTCTGCACCACGCGCACCACCGGCCTGACGAATTAAATCCAGATATTGTTCGATAGTTTGATGCGCAGTGGCACGGTCTAACTGCAGCGCACCATTAACATGCGCAGTGATATCAAACTGGTAGCCAGCCACATCCTCACCACGGAGGCGGCGGGTTTGCGTTGTTTCATCAAAGGTGTAGTCATAACTCAGCGTTGCGTAATCATCGCCTTTCGGTTTGGATAATTCGAGTTTAAAAGATTGAATCGCGGCGTCATCAAAAGCGGTGAGTCCGCGTAATTCGGCGGTACCGGTACGAAAAAATTCATCGGCGACTTCGCCCAGTTTGCTGGCGAGTTTATCGAGTGCCTGCTGTTCGGCTTCGGATAACTCGCCGACCACATCGAAGGCAAACTCTAGGCTTTCTCCGCCCGGGCCTTCGCGGCGTGTCATTCGTACGGTGATGTCATCGCCTTCTTTGGTGCGGATGGTCAATAAAAATGATTCGCGACGTTTACCGACAGAGGTGGAAAAATCTGGTGAATATTTTTCGGTGGCTATATCAGCCGGTACTTTGAAATTACGAGCCTCGTTACGAAAGCTCGTGACTTCCGCGCTCAGCGCGCCGAGCTGACTAAAAAAATTTCCCGCGCGGAAATTGTGCGCGCGATCATTGCGAAACATCGACCATTCGTTGAGTAATTGCTGAGAGACGAGTGTTGCCGCAGGGCTTTTCTGCGCTTGATAACGCAGGTAGGTGGCTTCTGTAAAAACGGGTTGTGTGGCCGGGGGCTGGATAGAAGCCAATGGTGAGGTGGTCGGTTTGTGGTAAACCGGAGAAACTTCATCCACAGTTCCCAGATTCACCTGGATTGCGGGTGATGTCTCCACCGCGAGCGCCACCACCACCGGCTCACCCGGTTGGTTTACCGTCAGGGCCGGCGCAGTTAATGTCAGACTTGATGTAATAGGCGAGATCGACATGGGCATTCCATAACCGGGATGAAAATCGCTAGTCCCCTGCTATCGGCCGATCTCAACTTCTCTTTAACTTAACGTAAATTCAGCGCGTCACCAGACGGGCGCAGGCTGCCAAGGCCAGCAAGCCCATCGCCACTAACGCGAACGAAATCGACAAGCTGCTGATCTGTGCCACAAAGCCGATCATGGCTGGGCCGGCGAGAATGCCGGCGTAACCCAAGGTAGCCACCGCGGATATAGCCAGACTCACGGGCATGGTTTTCTGGTTACCCGCCGCCGTGAACAACACGGGGACGATGTTCGACGCACCCAGCCCCACTAAAATAAAGCCCAAAAATGCCGCCTCGCGGGTCGGGATCAGCACGGTCAGTAGAAATCCAGCGGCGGCGCAAATTCCGCCCAACAGGATGACTTTGGTTCCGCCCAGCGCTTGTACGATCCGGTCACCGGTCAAACGGGCAAGGGTCATCGCCACGGAGAATCCGGCGAACCCGAGGCCGGCCTGCGCAGGATCCACGTTACGCATACTGGTCAGGAAGACTGCACTCCAGTCCAATACCGAACCTTCTGCCAGGAACACCACGAAACATAAAACACCAATAAACAACACTTTACCGTGAGGCATTACAAACAGTGGATCGCGACTGGTGCTGCCGTAAGGTAATAAATAGCCAACACAAGCGGCAAGCAACAGCAGGATAAACACCACCATTACCACGACGGCGGTTAGCGGAGAAAATGCCAGCCACAATAACGCGCTGACCCCCGCCGCGCCGAGAATTCCACCGAGACTGTAAAAACCATGGAAGCCAGACATCATGGTGCGACCGCTGGCTTTTTCCACCATTACCGCCTGGATATTCATGGCCACATCTACTGTCCCAACCGAGGCACCAAACACCAACAGAGCCAGTGCCATGGTCATTACACTCGGGGCGCTGATGAGAAAAATCAGGCTGATGCACATCAGCACACTCGCTGCCACAATCACTTTGCGACAACCCAGGCGGCCAGTCAGTACGCCGGTGATCGGCATCGAGGCAAGCGAGCCAGCGCCGAGACATAACAACAGTAAACCCAGGGTTGCTTCATTAACCGCGAGCCGTTCTTTCGCGAACGGCACGAGCGGTGCCCAGGTGGACATACCCAGACCCGCAATCAAAAATGCGGCGCGCGTTGACATTTGTTCAGCATATCCAGGAACAGGATGGGAGGCAGGAGTAACAGCGGACATATATTCACCACGAGAAATAACGTACAGCGTCAGTACTGAAAAGTGGCGGCACTATATCACCGGGAGAATTCCGGGATCAGTGGTGAGAGTGTAAAAACGCGTTTAGGTTTAACGTGCCTGTTAACGAACCGATAAGTTTTTTAGCGCAGAAATCGCACGGCTGGAAAGACCATGAGAGACCTAAGGCTGCGGCGTGACAATACGGCGTAACAATGCGTCATCCCCTGCACTTCGCCCAAAAGTATTTGCATATGTTCAACGTCAGAATCCCACTAAATTGCAACCTGTTCAGTGACAAACGTTGGGAAATGTAAAGCCGGTTGCTCACCTAGTGCTTTACACTTACGCTCCTTTGACCAAAGCAATAACAGCGCCAATATGACCAATTGTTGTCGCCAACATCTTAATGAACGACCGGGAGAATATCGGGAATTCCGGGAGGATTTTCTGATCCACTTATTTGCCCCGCTCATTCATCCCCTGCGTCAATCAGTAGGCTTAATGTAGGAATCTTCATGCTTGCACCTGTTTCCCGATTTTCCCGTGGCCAACGTTGGCTGTTGGGCACTGTCCTGGTTGTTGTCCTACTGCTGCTCTGGTTTTTTGTCTGGCGCAGCCCGGCTGAAAAATTGCCGCCACCGCCAAATCCGTGGATGAGCCCTGTACCTGTGCGTACCGTTACCGCTGTTCGTGAGGATTTAAAAGTCCACATCAAAGCGATTGGAACCGTAACGCCATTAAATACCGTCACCGTACGCAGCCGGGTGGATGGACCATTGACCCAGGTGTCATTTCAGGAAGGCCAGCGAGTAGAGGCTGGCGCGTTACTGGCTGAGATAGATCCGGCTCCCTTCCGCGTGCGCCTGGCGCAGGTCGAGGGCACTTTGCAGGAAACCCGTGCGCAGCTGAGAACGGCGGAAGAAGATCTGGTGATGTACAAACGCCTTTTTGAACAACGCTCCATTCCCAAGCAGCAACTGGATAAACAGGAAGCACTGGTGGAGCAGTTCAAAGGAACGCTGAAGAATCATCAGGCCCAGGTCGACGACGCCAAGCTGCAACTGTCCTATACCCGCATTGAAGCACCGATCGCCGGCCGGCTGGGCCTGCGCCGTATTGACGTGGGCAATATGATCAATGCCAGCAGCACCGAAGGTCTGGTGAGCATTACGCAGACCCAGCCTATCGCGGTGATGTTTACCATTCCGGAAAACCAGCTGGTCGCGGTGCGGCAGTCTTATAGAACTGCCGCTGAGGGAGAGCAACGATTACCCGTGGAAGCCTGGGACCGCAATGAGCAGCAGCAACTGGCCACCGGTGAGCTGGTCACCTTGGACAACCAGATCGACGCGGCCACCGGCACCTTGCGCCTGAAAGCCGAATTCGCCAATGAAGACGACCTGTTGTTCCCCAATCAATTTGTGAACGTTCGCCTGCATCTGCAGACCCTGAGCAACGCCCTCACCATCCCCGTGGACGCCGTGCAGTTCGGCTCACAAGGCACTTACGTCTACACCATAGAAGATGACAGAGCCAAGATCCGCCTCATCAAGCCCGGTCCGACTGAGGGCGCGCGGGTAGCGATTGAAGACGGGTTGGAGGAAGGCGAAGTGGTCGTACTTGAAGGTATTGATCGCCTCAACGAAGGCCGCGCGGTAAAGATCACGGAGTAAATTTGCACGGGTAGCGGGTGCGGCGTACACGGTTGGGATCAACAAGTACATCCCGCCTGTTACGCGAGTGCGATCCAGCAGAGCGCCAGACTTAAATTACGATGTCGGATTACGCTCAGGCTAATCCGACCTACATCCTGACGAGATTGTTTTGATGAGTGTTTCCCGGCCCTTTATCTTGCGCCCGGTGGCAACGTCTTTATTGATGTTGGCCCTGTTGATGTCCGGCATTCTGGCCTGGCGAATGCTGCCAGTGGCGGCTCTGCCTCAGGTGGATTACCCCATTATCCAGGTATTCACCTTCAACCCCGGCGCCAGCCCGGATGTGATGGCAAGAACCATCACCGCGCCGTTGGAACGGCGTCTTGGGCAGATTCCCGGCCTTAAACAAATGTCATCCACCAGCTCGACCGGGGCGTCCATCATTACGCTGCAGTTCTCTCTGGAAATTGACCTGGGCGTAGCAGAACAGGAAGTTCAGGCCGCGATGAATACGGCCAGCAGCTTGCTACCTAACGACTTGCCCACCCCTCCTATCTACCGCAAGGTTAACCCCGCCGACGCGCCCATCATGACGCTTGCGGTGACCTCCAAAAGCCTGCCCCTGCCGGAAGTCTACGACCTGATCGATACGCGCATGGCGCAGAAGCTTGCGCAGTTGCCCGGCGTGGGCATGGTCAGCCTCGCTGGGGGCCAGCGTCCGGCGATTCGGGTGAAGGTGAATCCTACCGTGCTCGCGTCACTGGGCATGAGCCTTGAACAGGTGCGCTCCGCCATCGTCACCGCCAATGCCAACCAACCCAAGGGCAGCTTCGACGGCCCCTATCGCTCCACCATGCTGGATGCCAATGACCAGATTAAGTCGGTAGAAGAATATGAAAATCTGCTGATCAACTGGAACCAGGGCGCGCCGGTTCGGCTGAAAGATGTAGCCAAGGTGGTTAACGGAGCAGAAGACCGGTTCCTGGCAGCGTGGGCCGACAGTCAGCCCGCCGTGCTGGTTAACATTCAGCGGCAACCCGGCGCGAACGTCATTGATGTGGCCGACAGCGTACAGGCCCTGATGCCGCAACTGACCTCTACCCTGCCTGCAGCGGTAGAAGTGACCGTGCTCACCGATCGTACCCACAGCATTCGCGCCTCTATCCGTGATGTACAAAAAGAGCTGATTTTCGCGATCTGCCTGGTAGTGCTCGTCACTTTTGTATTCCTGCGCACGATCCCCGCGACCATTATTCCGAGCATTGCGGTGCCCCTGTCGTTGGTGGGCACCTTTGGGGTGATGTACATGATGGGCTTCTCCATCAATAACCTTTCGCTTATGGCCCTGACGATCGCGACAGGATTCGTCGTGGACGACGCCATTGTGATGCTGGAAAACATTGCCCGGCACCGGGAGGAAGGCGAGTCGCCCATGCAGGCGGCTTTGAAAGGCGCGTCAGAGATTGGTTTTACGCTCATCTCCCTCACCGTTTCTTTGATCGCGGTGTTGATTCCCCTGCTTTTCATGGGCGATGTGGTCGGCCGGCTGTTTCAGGAGTTTGCCATTACCCTGGCCGTGGCAATTGGGATTTCGCTGGTGGTGTCGCTCACGCTGACGCCCATGATGTGTGCCCGCATGTTGCGCGACGCACCGACCCACAACGCGGCGGAACCGGATTTTATGGACCGGGTAATTACCCGTTACGGTGTCTTGCTGGACCGGGTGCTTGAGCACCAGCCGGCGGCCATGTGGGTGATGGTGGGTACAGTTGTCGTCACGGCTGGCCTGTATCTCGCTGTGCCGAAAGGGTTCTTTCCGGTGCAGGACAGCGGCGTTATTCAAGCGGTAACCGAAGCCCAGCAGGACATTTCCTTTGATGCCATGGCGCAACGTCAGCAGCAACTGGTGGAGCGGGTTCTGGAAGATCCGGATGTGGCCAGTCTGTCATCGTTTATTGGCGTAGACGGCAGCAACATTACCCTCAATAGTGGCCGCCTCCTGATAAATCTTAAATCCCACGGCGAACGCAGTGCCTCCGCCAGCCAGATCATTGACCGCCTGCGGGACGCCATTAAAGACGTGAACGGTATCACTGCTTGGTTTCAGCCGGTGCAGGAATTAAGTATCGAAGACCGTATCAGCCGTACCCAATACCAGTTCACGCTGACTACCCCGGATAGCGATTTGCTGGATGAATGGGTGCCCCGCGTGATCGAGCGTCTGCGCCAGGAGCCAGCGCTGGCAGATGTGGCGAGCGACCTGCAAACCCGTGGACTGCAAGCCTATGTCGACATCGACCGGGACGCAGCGGCGCGTTTAGGCGTGCGCGTCAGCGATATCGCCGCCGCCCTCCAGAGCGCTTACGGCCAGCGCCAGATCGCCACCTTATTTACGCAGGCTAACCAGTACCGCGTCGTCCTGGAAGTAAACCCGGATTACGCCCAGGGGTTGAAAGCGCTGGAAAGCACCTATGTCTCCAACAGCGCCGGGCAGCCGGTATTGCTGTCTACGCTGGCGAAAGTGACTCAGCGCCCAACGGCGTTGCTGATCAACCATCAGGGGCAATTTCCGTCAGCCACTGTATCGTTCAATCTGGCCACCGGCGCTTCGCTGGGCGAAGCCATTGATGCCATTGAGCAGGCACAACAGGAACTGGCCATTCCGGCGGCTATTGAGCTGCGTTTCCAAGGTGCAGCTGAGGCGTTCCGCGCATCGCTGAGCAATACCTTATGGCTGATTCTGGCCGCTGTGATCACTATGTACATTGTGCTGGGTGTGCTCTATGAGAGCTTCATTCATCCCATCACCATTCTTTCCACCCTGCCCTCGGCTACTGTAGGTGCGCTGCTGGCGCTACTGTTGACCGGGCGACCACTGGACCTGATTGCGGTAATCGGCGTGGTCCTGTTGATTGGTCTGGTGAAGAAGAACGGCATCATGATGGTGGACTTCGCTCTGGAAGCTCAACGCAAGGACGGCATGAGTCCTCGCGCCGCTATCCACCGCGCCGCTTTGATGCGGTTCCGTCCGATTCTTATGACCACCCTCGCCGCCCTGTTCGGCGCGATCCCGCTGATGCTGGCGTCCGGCTCGGGTGCCGAACTGCGGCAGCCACTGGGGCTGGTGATGGTGGGAGGGCTGCTGGTAAGCCAGGTATTAACCCTGTTTACCACCCCGGTGGTGTATCTCTTTTTTGATCGCTGGCTGAAGAACCGACAGGCCGATCCCAACGGAGCTTCCGTGACGCCATGAGTCTTGCACGTCCTTTTATTCGCCGTCCTGTTGCCAGCAGCCTGCTGGCAGTGGGGATTGTGCTGGTGGGGCTGCTGGCATGGCGGATGTTGCCGGTTGCGCCCTTGCCGCAAGTGGATTTTCCGTCAATCCAGATTTACGCCTCCCTGCCCGGTGCCAGCCCGGAAAGTATGGCATCTACTGTCGCCACCCCGCTCGAACGAGCCCTTGGCAGCATTCCCGGTGTAACCGCCATCAACTCCAACTCCAGCCAAGGGGCGACGCAGATCTGGCTGGAGTTTAATCTGGACCGCGACCTGGATTCCGCCGCGCGTGATGTGCAGGCAGCTCTTAATGCGGCCCGTGGCCAGCTGCCCGCCGGTATGCCGGGCATGCCGACCTATCGCAAGATCAGCCCTTCCCAGGCACCCATCATGGCCCTGGCATTAAGCTCACCTAATCTTTCCCCCAGTGCGTTGTATGACGCAGCCTCCACGATCCTCGCGCAGAAGCTTTCCCAGATTCGCGGCGTCGGCCAGGTCGGCATTGACGGTGCTTCGCTGCCCGCGGTCCGTATCCAGCTTAATCCGGGGTCGCTCGCCCATTACGGCATCGCATTGGATGAAGTGCGCACGGCGATCTCCACCGCCAACGTCGTCCAACCGCTGGGCCTGTTGGAAGCCGACGACACCCGCTGGCAGATCCGCACCAGCGATACCCTGCGCAAAGCTGCCGACTATAAGCCACTGATAATTCGTTACCAGGATGGTGCGCCCGTGCGGCTGCAGGACGTGGCGGAAGTCACCGATTCGGTGGAAAACCGCTACGCCAGCGGGTTCCATAACCAACGCTCCGCCGTGACCCTCACCGTCAGCCGCCAGACCGGCGCCAACATCATGGAAACCATTGATGCCATCAATGAACAACTGCCGGCGTTACGGGCGCTCATGCCCACGGACACTGAGTTGAAGGTGGTAATGGATCGTTCGCCGGGTATCCGCGCCACCTTGAAAGAAGCGCAGGTGACTCTGCTGATTGCCGTATTACTGGTGGTCGGGGTGGTGTGGGCATTTCTGGGTAGCGCGCGCAGCGCCCTGATTCCCAGTCTCGCCATCCCCGTCTCCCTGATCGGGGCGTTCGCGGTGATGTATCTCTATGGTTTTTCGCTCAACAACCTTTCGTTGATGGCCTTGATCGTAGCCGCAGGTCTGGTGGTTGATGACGCTATCGTGGTGCTGGAGAACATAAAACGTCATATCGAGCGCGGGTTATCGCCCTATCGCGCCGCTATCCGGGGCGCGCATGAAGTAGGTTTTACTCTGCTGGCGATGAACGTCACGCTGGTCGTGGTGTTTGTGTCCATCCTCTTTATGGGCGGCGTGGTGGAAAAGCTGTTTCGCGAATTCTCTATCACCCTCGCCGCCGCCATGCTGATTTCCCTGGCGGTTTCCCTCAGCCTGACGCCCAGCTTGTGCGCACAGTTGCTCAAGCCCGACCCGGCGCCGATACCGGGTCAAGAGAAAAAACCCAGCATCTTCGATGACATCAAACACGGCTACGCCGTCAGCCTGAACTGGGCGCTGCGCCACAGTCTGCTGGTGATTTTGCTGTTGAGCACGGTGATCGGGCTGAACGTCTACCTGTATGTCGCCATCCCCAAGACCATGTTGCCGGAGCAGGACACTGGCCAGCTCACCGGCTGGATTCGTGGTGATGATGGCTTTTCGTTTCAGATCATGCAGCCCAAGATCGAGGAGTTCCGCCAGTTACTGCTGTCTGACCCGGCAGTTGAAGATGTCTTCGGGGCCAGCGGCGGCGGCATGGGTGTGAGTAACGCGTGGATGCGGGTCAGCCTGAAGCCTATGGCTGAACGGGGCGTGCCTGCGGCGGAGGTGGTGGATCGCCTGCGGCGGAAGATGCCGCAGATTCCCGGCGGCATTCTGATGATTGGTGTGGATCAGGATATTCGGCTTAACTCGCCCTTCAGCCGTAACGAACACGAGCTATTGATGCTCTCCAGCGAGGTAGAGCCACTGCGCGTCTGGGGCGTGAAAGTTACCCGGGCCATGGAGCAGCTGCCGGAATTAACCAGCATCGATGGAGAACGGGGCGACGGTGCGCAGCAGGTAGTGATCGATATTGATCGTGAGGCGGCCCAACGGCTCGGCGTGGACATGGCGATGGTCGCCTCGCTGCTCAACAACTCTTTCTCGCAGCGGCAGGTCTCTACCATGTATGACGAGTTCAATCAGTATCGCGTGGTAATGGAGCTGGAACCGGAATACACCTCAACCCCGGCAGTGCTGGAACAGATCCAGGTCATCACCCGCGCCGGCGAGCGCGTGCCGTTGTCATCCTTCGCCACTTTTGGTTATGGCCTGGCTAATGACCGCGTGCGTCACACCGGGCAGTTTGCTTCCGTAAGCATTGGTTACGATCTGGCGGAAGGCGTAACAGCGGAACAGGCACGTGCAGCCATTGATAACCTACTGGCGGAGCTGATGGTTCCTTCTGAGGTACACGTCGGTCCGCCGGGAAGTAAGCAGGCTGGCTGGGGTCCGAGTACGCCCGGCTCCGGCGGGAACCAGGCTTGGCTTATTCTTGGGGTGCTGATTGCAGTGTATCTCGTGTTAGGCATCCTGTATGAAAGCACCATCCACCCCCTGACCATCCTTTCCACCCTGCCCTCCGCTGGCGTGGGAGCCTTGTTGGCACTGCGGTTGAGCGATACGCCGTTCAGCCTAATCGCGCTGTTGGGATTATTTCTGCTGATTGGGATAGTCATGAAGAACGCGATCCTGATGATCGACTTTGCACTGGAGGCGGAACGGCGTGGCCTGTCATCGCGGGAATCTATTTACCAAGCAGCACTGCTGCGCCTGCGGCCCATCCTGATGACCAACCTTGCTGGCCTGCTGGGCGCTGTTCCATTGGTGCTTGGTTTCCACGAAGGCTCGGAATTGCGCCGTCCCCTCGGCATCACCATCATCGGCGGCCTCGCCGTCAGCCAGCTTTTGACGCTCTATACGACGCCCGTGGTCTATCTTTATATGGAACGCCTGCGCCAATGGGGCCTGCGGCGTAAAGCAGCGACGCAGCAAACACCCGCGTGATCCGTTCCGCCCGCCCGCATCCCGTAGGTCGAATTAGCCAAAGGCGTAATCCGACAAAGCAGCGAAACCACGCCG
>CAYUVQ010000028.1:10639-20770 GCA_964448175.1 uncultured Cellvibrionaceae bacterium
GCGCTAATCCGACCTACGCAACCCGGGGGCGGCATGTAATCCCGTAGGTCGAATTAGCCGAAGGCGTAATCCGACAAAACGGCGGAACGACGCCGCACTGAAGATAACGCATTATTTACGTCGGAACGGCGGCACCCTCTTAATAAATAACAGGATTTTTTATGCGTATAGCATTGATCGGTCTGGGCGATATTGCCCGTAAAGCGTACCTGCCGGTGGTGGCGAACCATCCAGACATCACGCCTCTACTGTGCACCCGCAACCCCCACACCCTTGCTGCACTCGCGCAACAATATCGTGTGCCGGATTGCTTCGACTCGCTGGCCAGCCTGCTCGCCGCCAAGCCGGATGCGGCGATGATCCACAGCAACACTGAAAGCCATGCCCACATCGCCACCCAATTGCTGAATGCCGGCATCCCGACATTTGTAGACAAGCCCCTGAGTTATCAGCTCAACGAATGTGAAGCGCTGCTGAACCTTGCGGCGCAGAAAAATATCCCCTTAACCGTCGGTTTTAATCGCCGTTTTGCCCCGCTGATTGCGCCACTGACCCAGGTCAGCCATCCGCTGCACATCCATTGGCAGAAAAATCGGGCGAATCTGCCCAATAAACCGCGCATCTTTATCTACGACGATTTTATTCACGTGCTTGATAGCCTGCGCTTTCTCGCACCAGGGATCATGCAAAACCTCCAGGTGGTTGCCCACGGAAAAACCCATTCCCTTACCGCCATTTACGTGCAATGGCAGCGCGATACCACCTTGCTCACGGCAAGCATGAATCGCGTCGCCGGCGTAGCTGAAGAGCGCGTGGAATTTTTTGCCGCGCAGCAGAAATGGCAGATTGAAAATCTCACCAGCGGCACACACTACGATAATAATCAGGCCCGCACATTGGGTTTTGGCGATTGGGAAAACACACTTTACAAACGCGGTTTTGTTGCCATGGTGGACGCCTGGGTTGCCCAGGTCCGCGCAGGCACCTTGAGCGCCCACGACGATATTCTCGCCACCCATTCGCTGTGCGAGCGCATCGTCAATAAAGCGGAGATGATGCTGAGCAATAACTAACGGCTCCGCATACGCCACTCCATTAAGGACTCCCCCGCAAAAAATTTTGGGCACCGCGTGCTGCGATAAAAATAGTCTGCGCGGTGCATCGCGAACGCCATGGCCACTCTGCTAAGATGTCGCGAACTACCACCTGTCATGCTTGTCTGTAGCTTTATTCCGAAAAAATCCCAAAGAGTCGCCTATGCCCGTGATTGATCGCCGTGCCTCCGTTATCTATACCCTGTTTTATGCGTTCTTTTTCTTGCTGTGGTCCGCCTCAGCGCATACTGACGAAACGCCTTACTACCAGCTCAATTACACCGTAGAGCTGCAACCGGAAAAGGATCGCGCGTTTGTCACCATGGAGGTGGATCGCGGGGATCTGTTGCGCCATATCGAGTTCGACATCAAGCGCGACGTATATACCAACATCAAAGCCAACGGTAGTTTTGTGATCAAGGACGGCCGGGCTATCTGGAAACTACCGGCTGAAGATGCACGCCTGTCGCTGTACATCAAAATTACTCACGAGCGCGATCCCGGCAAGTTTGATGCGATGATGACAGAAAACTGGGCGGTCTTCCGGGGCGATAATATTATTCCCGCCGTTCACACCTACGAAGCGCCCGGAGCCACCGCCGTTGCCACGCTGGAATTCATCCTCCCTAAAGACTGGAGCATAGAAACCGGCTGGCCACGCAAGCGCGGAAATACGTTTCGCATTGATAACCCCGAGCGCCGTTTCGATCGTCCCACCGGTTGGATGATCGCCGGTGAGCTGGGCACACGCCGCAGCAAGATTGGCAATACTGATATCGCCGTCAGTGCGCCCAAGGGTTCAGGTATGCGCCGGATGGATGCACTCACCTTTCTTGGTTTCGTCTGGCCGCAACTGGAACAGGCATTTGGCGAATCACCCAAAAAGCTGTTGATCGTCGGCGGCGATGATCCACTGTGGCGCGGCGGGTTATCCGCATCCAACTCGCTGTTCCTGCACGCCAACCGCCCGATGGTCAGCGAGGACGGCACCAGTCCGCTGGTTCACGAATTGGTTCATATGGTGACGCGCATCAGCGGTGTTAAAGAAAAACATTACAGTGATGATTGGATTGCCGAGGGAATCGCGGAGTTTTATTCCATCGAATTGCTTCATCGCGCCAATGGCATGACGAAAGAAAGACGCAACCAGATCATGGCGAACCTGCGGAAAAAAGGCGCAAAAGTGGAGAACCTGCGTGCTGCGCGCTCCCATGGAGCCATCACAGCGCGGGCGGTTGTATTACTGGATGAGCTTGATCGCGAAATTCGCACACGCAGCAAAAATGAACACAATATTGATGACGTCACGCGCGCGTTAATTCCAATCCGCAAAGTTTCATTGACAGATTTGCGCAACGTGGCCGAAGGTCTGGTTGGTCCTAATATCAAGACATTACAGTCGCCTTTGCTGGTGACACCCAAACCTTAAGAAATCCGGAAGCACTTTGACCCTTCAACAGCGGAGCTATGATATAGCTCCGTTTTTTTTGGCACATCGAAACCGACAAGCTCTTAAGGTTCACACTGCCACTCTCTTTATCCGCAGCTCCCATTTTATTATTTAAAAGCTGTAACCTACCTTCGCATACCAATAAGCACCATTAAAACCAAAAGGCGCGGAGCGACGTGAGTAGGTAAAGATGCCGGGACTGTCGACAATGATAGCGCCGCCTGGTGCATCTTCGATGACGCCACCACGGGTATTGCCGATAACGTTCCTATCAGGATACTCATCAAAGATATTATTACCACCGAGGCTCAACGTCAGTCCGTTATCGAAGCCATATTCAACATTGAGGTCCGTCAACACCTTAGCCCCATATGTCTGGCGACCACCATCTTCAACAACGTATTCCCCGTAACGGTTCAGCGACAGGTTAATACGCCAGTTATCCCGCTGATAATATCCGCTCAAACTAATCCGATCTTCCGGCTGCCACTCTTCAATGATGGAAATATCCTGCGAACTAAAAACAACATCCGCATCCAGTTGCGCGAGAGATCCGGCCTGCGAAGTGAATAAATCCACAACATCCGTTTTAGTTTTATTTCCCGCAAGTGTTAAATCCAGATTGCCGCCCAGAAGATCTATCCCGGTGTAGTTAATCACCAGGTCAATCCCGCGGGTTTCAGTGTTGGCACCGTTGAGAAAAAATTG
Organism: uncultured Cellvibrionaceae bacterium; assembly: GCA_964448175.1. GTDB lineage: Bacteria > Pseudomonadota > Gammaproteobacteria > Pseudomonadales > Cellvibrionaceae > Cellvibrio. The sequence continues at coordinate 13,892 of CAYUVQ010000028.1, forward strand.
GCCCGCGCCAGCGCCGACAGCATCCAGCGCATCACCCAATGTGCCGCTGGGATCGTCAGCCCCACTCAAGCGGTTACTGATGACGATGCGATCATCAATATCTATCGCGTAGTAATCCAGCGTAACGGTTAATCGATCAATCGGTGTCAGCACCAGCCCGGCACTCAAGTTGGTCGACTCTTCTTCTTTCAGTTGTGGAATACCTATGGCTTGGGCCAGCTCACTGTCGTTGCGGAAAGTGCCTACCTGGACAAGAATTTGCGGGCCGCCGGGATCAGCGGGATTACTCACAAACTGCGTGCCGATATTGTTGAAATAAAGTTGCTGCATTGACGGTGCGCGGAACCCGGTACTTGCAGCCGCACGTAAACGCAGGATGTCATTCACGGCCCAATTTGCACCCAGTTTGTAATTGGTGGTATTACCAAAATCCTCGTAGTCGTCAAAGCGAACTGCAGCGCTCACCAGAACCGTATCCGTTAACTGATAATCCGCATCGACAAACGCTGAAATAACCCGACGGTCTTCATCCACTGATGACGCAGGAGAAATTCCCGGGAAACCTTGAATACCACCATCAGCATTTTGCGGATACAAGGCTACCCCGCCATTCGTAAGATCAGTATCGTAATCAAGGTAAGCGTATTCTTCGCCGGGGTTGATTTTGTAATCATCAATGCGATATTCAAAACCGGTCGCGACGGAGAGATTGCCAAAGGTATTATCAAAATCAATATTGAAAGTCTGTAAACCCAGTTCCAGTCCGTACGCATAGGCAGAACGCGGAATGCTGCTGCGAATTTCCGCATCAGCCAAACCTTCGCCGTAATTCAAATAGTTCACGTAGGAATAGTTGATTGAGTTACTGGTGTGGTAATCAATTTCGTTGCGTCCGTTGGTGTAGGACACATCCATATCCCAACCATTGGCGAACTCCATGCGATAACCGATGCTCGCTGAAAAGTCATCAATCTGCGAATTGATATGAGGTAGAAAACCGGAGGGAATAACATTATCACCGTCATCAAGTGCGGCTGAATAACCGGATGAGGGGTTACGATACAATGCACCGGATGTGGTTTCCCGTTCAGAATAGGTAATAAAACCGTATGCCTGACCCGCACCTGCGTCAACCGCACCATTTAATGTCAGCGCCAATTGTTCGGAATCCGCATCGCCGATGCGGTAAACATTGCGGTTAAAATCAATTTCGCGCGGATCGGCTGCTTCTACAATGCCGTTAGCATCGCTGTCGACACAACCACCGTACACACAATCACCCGCTAAACCGGCACGGTTCGTTCTGCCACGATCACGGAAATTCAACGTCAAGTTGATGTATCCGGTATCGCCAACAGTGAACCCTTTATTCACATCCAGATTAACCGTTTCACCATCCCCTTTACTGTGCTCCCCGTAATAGGCGCTGGCGCTGCCACCCTCAGCAGCATCTTTGAGTACGATGTTAATAACACCCGCAATCGCGTCAGAACCGTATTGTGCAGCTGCGCCATCACGCAGCACCTCGATGCGCTTAATTGATGCAGCAGGAATTGCATTCATGTCAACACCAGCAGTGCCGCGCCCGACAGATGTATTAATGTGAATCAATGAAGCCTGGTGGCGACGTTTTCCATTGATCAACACCAGCGTTTGATCCGGCCCGAGGCCACGCAGCGTCGCAGGACGGAGGGCATCTGTGCCATCACTGACGGTGGAAGAGGAAAAATTAAACGAGGGCGCGAGACTTTGCAGCATGCGCCCCACTTCTGTCTGGCCGGTTTTCTCTAACGCTTCCGTGTTCAACACATCAACGGGGACAGGCAGATCTTCTGCGACACGGCCCCGGGTTCTGGAACCGACAATCAGTAACTCCTCAACGGCCTGTGGCTGATTGGTCGGAGCATTTTGCGCAGACGTGTTTGCACTGCTGATCGCCAAAGGTAATGGCAATAGAATGGCAGCAAATAAAGATGCGGAAAATTTTTTCGTTACGGGATGAGAAAAAGGAGGGGTGGATTGATCCGACTGTAAACAAACAACTGGGTGATATTGCATGCATGCTCTCCAATAATCCATGAGGTTGTCAGTGCTGACATTCAATCATCTTTCTTGATGATCATCTACACCTTCCGCCACGAAAATTCATTTACATCGGTTGTCAGTCGCAGGAAATTGAATGATAAAGAAAAATCGACACTGAAATTCAGACTGGCAGATTTGGATGGATTGCTGACCGCTCACTATTTTGCACAGGCTTGACAATAAAGACTTGGATGACGCATCGTGAGCTATCACTGAATGAATGAACAAGATCATTGATTATGATAACCACACTGGCCGTCGCGAATTACCGCTCACTTCATGAATTAGTCATCCCACTCGGCAATCTCAATCTTGTGACCGGTGCTAACGCCAGTGGTAAATCCAATTTGTATCGCGCATTGCGTCTGCTGGCCAAAACAGCCCAAGGCGGTGTAGTGCGCGCATTGGCCAGAGAGGGTGGACTCGAATCAACTTTCTGGGCCGGCCCCGAAAAAATCACGCGCCGAATGACTCTGGGCGAAGTGCCCATACAAGGCGGTCCACGTCAGGATGTCCGGCGGTTACGCCTGGGATTTTCCAGCGACAGCTTCAGTTATGCAATTTCCCTCGGATTACCCATCCCGTCCTCATCCGCGTTTGGCTTCGATCCGGAAATCAAACGTGAGAGCATCTGGGTGGGCGAACACTATCGACCTTCAAGTCTATTAGTCGAGCGGGATGGCGGGGTGATTAAAATCCGTGAGAATCGGCAGTGGGACGTTATTGCACAGCACACAAATACGTTCGACAGTTTGTTTACCCAAGTGGCTGATCCAATAAAAACGCCCGAAGTCCTTGCACTGCGTGAGGAAATTCGTAACTGGCGGTTCTACGATCATTTTCGCACTGATGCCGATGCGCCAGCGCGACAACCGCAAATCGGTACGCGCACGCCAGTGCTACATCATGATGGACGGGATCTTGCAGCAGCCCTGCAAACCATAAGGGAAATCGGCAACACCGCCGCATTGAATGAAGCGATTGATGATGCATTTCCCGGTGCGCGGTTGCGGATTGCCATGCAGACCGGAAATCGATTCGCGGTGGAATTACAGCAGGACGGTTTATTAAGACCTTTGTCAGCTGCTGAGTTATCGGATGGAACCTTGCGTTATTTATTGTGGGTGGCTGCGTTGCTCACACCCCGGCCGCCGGCGCTGATGGTATTGAATGAACCGGAGACCAGCCTGCACCCGGACTTGCTGCCCGCGTTGGCCCGCCTGATCATCCGCGCTTCAGAGCATACGCAAGTGTGGGTCGTATCTCACGCCAGCCGATTGATTGCTGCGCTGGAATCTGCGCCGCACTGCAATTCGATTGCGTTGGAAAAACAAATGGGATGTACCCGCGTTTCAGGCCAAGGCATGCTCGACGAACCGGCATGGACTTGGCCTGACAAAGGGCGTTAACACAGAACATTTTTTATTTTTTGGCATCCACATAAGAAGCATCTACCGTGAGGCGCTTCTTATGCAGATTTTTTTATTATTTTTGCTTACCGGTGTAACGCTGGCTGCCGCCGCTTATGCGCACTATCGTATTCCTTATCACACAACCAATCCCCGAAACCGTTGGTTTGTGCATCTTCTGTTGATCCTGGTCGGCGTTGCTTTTGGCTGGGTTAACAGCCAGATATTCGCCCTTACCGGTCTGCAGAACGCGTTGATATTCCTCAGCGCGTTTGGCGTCGTCCATGTTCCGGCGGCAGGGATTTTATTTATTAAACGCCAGCAGAAGAGAGCCTGACCTCAGCGCAGCTTTTTTCTTACCACTAATCCCATAAGGCCGGTTAATAACAGCAGCAAAGGGGCCGGACCCGGGACGGAAACCAGATCATCAATTTCGAAAGTCAGATGATCAAAATTAATGGCCGCTGTACTCGCGTCCCCGCCAACAATCACTTTCCAGACATTGGTCATGTTGATACTGACCTCAAAGATCTCACCAAGAGACGCATCATTTCCGGCACTGCCCATGCCGATAATGTTCCCTTCATAATCAAAGGCGGCCCACAGCGCAACCAGCCCCGGCGGATACTCATTGTTGGCCAGCAGGCTCACGTTGGAAACCGCCTGGTGAAAGGTCATGCTGAAGCCGCCATAATCTGGCGCTTCACCAAACACAAAAAATGCGTGATTCCCGAAGGTTAACTCACCTGTCGGTGCTACATAACTGGGGTCGCCCAAGGCTCCATCATCATCAGCATAAATATCTCCAATGTAGCTCCCCGGAAAAGTCGGAGTTACAACATTTAACGTAACGTAAGGCGAGATATTTGTGAGATTGGTACCTGGCGCATAATCATCAGGCTCAATCGTGATTAAAGCAGCACTTGCCAGCGGGGCAAGCGCAAGAAAGACAAAACTTACAATGAGATTAATATATGGCTTTGGCATGTTCAGAACTCCTTAGTGTCGCATTTATCCGTCTGCAATAAATGCACCAGTAACGAGTATACGTGCGAAATCAACAACTTTAGTAGAGATTTAGTTCGCACGATTAAGGGTATTGTAAATTTTGTCGACTGGATTCTAGATTAAGGTGCCACACCCTAATTTAGTGCTTAAAGATCACGTAAAGCGCGTGAATAATTCCGGGAATAAAACCTAATAGTGTCAGCAAGATATTCAACCAGAAGTGGCCTTTGAAACCTACCTCCAGAAAAACGCCTAGTGGGGGCAGAATAATTGCAAAAATAATTTTGATAGGATCTGTCGCTGTAAGTGGCATATCAATGGCTCCTTGTAGGGTTTCATCCACGCTAATTCTCAGGCAGTTATACGTCTGTGCGCGCTCACACATGCATGCAACAGTAGGCGAATCTATCCTTTTTTCGTAAGTCAAATCTTTCACCAGGCTGACCAACGAAACCCTATGTTAATCATCAGTGAAGACATCAAGATTTCTCCCAGAAAAATCAGAGCGGTTTTAAACGATCCACAAAAGAGTGCTAAAGCGATAAACCTGATCTATGTCCAGGATAAACAACCGGGTATCAGCAGAAAGAAAGAAGGCGATATATTTTGCTATTACCTGGGAAAACGTAAGCTACGCGATAAAAGAGTACTTGAACGCATCAAGAAACTGGCGATTCCACCAGCATGGGAAGAAGTATGGATCTGCCATTTGGAAAATGGACATCTGCAGGCCACCGGGGTTGATGCGCGACAGCGCAAACAGTACAAATACCACAGCTTATGGAACAGCTTCCGCAACCATACAAAATTTTATCGCCTGTATGACTTCGGCAAAACAATCCCCACTATCCGCGCTCATGTTGAGCAGGATCTTGCCCGGCCGGGCCTACCGGTAGAAAAGGTGCTGGCTACGGTCGTGTACCTTATAGAGCAAACCAGTATTCGCATCGGTAACAGCGCTTATGAAAAATTATATGGATCATTTGGTCTTACTACGCTGAAAGACAAACATGTAAAGATTACCGGCGATAAGATGCAATTCATCTTTAAAGGTAAGAAAGGTATCGCCCATAGCATCAGCCTTAAGAGCAAACGCCTTGCGAGAATTGTAAAGCAATGTCGTGATATTCCCGGAAAAGAGCTGTTTCAATACTACGATGATGAAGGAAACCATAAAGCCATCGACTCAGGGATGGTAAATGACTACTTAAGAGCGATCACGGGGCAAGATTTCACTGCCAAAGACTTCCGCACTTGGATCGGCACAGTTCATGCGATTAGAGCGTTTAAAAAATTAGATCCGGCAGAAACCAAAACCGAAGCGAAGCGCAATATCATAAGTGTTCTGGATGATGTAGCAGAACATTTGGGTAATACCCGCACGGTGTGCAGGAAATACTATGTGCACCCAATAATAATAGAGTTGTATGAGGCGGGCGAGCTTTCAGCTTATTGTGAAAAATTTGCCGCCGATTACACCAGCGCCATTAACCCGGCACAACTTTCTCACGATGAAGAACTGCTGCTTTACATTCTTGAGCGACAGGGTTTGGTCTAGATTACAAGCTGCTGACAGTTTTAACCTGCAATTTATCAAATTCAGCATTGGCCTCTTTAAGTTGCTCCATGCTCGTGGCATGCACGGCCACAATAAATTTTCCTTTACGTAACGCTGATTGAGCAATAACTATATAAGGCATGTGATCCGGCCGGATGGTGACCAGCCCGCCAAACATCATCCCTACCACAACCCCAAATGCTGTGGTAATTAAAACTGTGGTAAGCGCGTTTTGTACAACAAAGGGAATTCCACTAGCATATAAAATCCAAAACAGGATGAAGCCTACACCACCCCCGACAAGGCCTAGCCAAAAATGCGCTTTGAGCATGGTGTGCCATATACCTCGATCCTCTGGCTCCAACTCCCACCCCGGGTGACGATCATTGGGTCCTATTACAAAAATCTGGTTCGCGCGCAGACTCGTGGATTTACTCAGGGCGTCAGCTGCTCGCTTAGCACTGGACTCATCGCTGAATATCCCCGCAACTTTATGATCGAAATGCTCACCGGAAATACTGGTATCGATCTTCATGATATCGCTCCGCTGCAAGTTAGTATTATTACCTTGACACTTGGCGCTACGGTGGGTTTCTTATTGCGTGATCCTTTGTTAACTGGGCAACGATCAACGTGGCTTTACGTAAGTCAGGCTGCTTTTTCTTTTTTTATACAATCGTAAGCTGACTGAATATATTTAAACCGCTCTGTTAACGCTTTGATCATAAAGGGCGGCAGCCCCTGCCCGACCAGCTTATCGGGATGAAACTGACTGGCAAGCTGCTGATAAGCCCTGCGCACCTCGTTATCGCTGGCTGC
>CAYUVQ010000028.1:20870-31430 GCA_964448175.1 uncultured Cellvibrionaceae bacterium
GTAAAAAAGGTGTTCTCTACTTTGTTAAGTCCTCCTGTACTGCCGCCTTTATCCGGCGTTCCGCTGAAAAAAAATCCCAGTTTATTCCCGGTCAATCCCATTACAATGAAATAAACAAGGATGAGTAGAAGCAGTACGGCAATAACGTTTATCAACATAGCGATCTCTGATGTGCAGTTAAATTGAACGAAACGTTAACGAACAGCGTTACTTCTAAGGCAGCGTTACCGTCTAAAATGCGTACCCGCAACAACAGAGGTGGCTGCAAAGTACGTGCCGTCGCTTTCCGGGTTATCCGTAACGCTTTTGACATCTCTCGCAATAGAAACTGCGTCGCTGCTTCTTCCCAAGATGACCTCGACTGTAAGGAATATGGCAACGCGGACAGACACTTTTGTTGTGCGCCAGCCAATGCGCGCGCAACACATAAGCCTTCTTCCACTCCATAAATTCGAAGCTGTAAACACGGGCTTGCTCCACCATAGACCTCAGCTTGGCTGCCGGCAAAGCATCAACCAGTGAAAGCGGGTGAACCCGGATACGGAACAGGACCTCGTTCTTAATGATATTGCCAGCACCAGAAAATATGTCCTGATCCAATAAAGCGTCGCATACCAATGTTTGGGACAGATTGCGTAACTTTTTGCGTGCGGCCTTAGCATCCCAGTGATCTGACATGACATCCACTCGCCAGTCATAAAAATCTTCCAGCGGACCTTCAACATATTTAACTGAACAGGCATAGAAATTCAGTTCGGACTTATCAGCGAAGCCTAAGCTCAAGCGCGCCTCACTTTCCTTCCGCTCGTTTATGCGATAACTACCGAACATCAGAAAGTGAATCCGCAACGAGAAACCATCCAGTTCAAGCAAAAAATGCTTTCCCCAGCTGCGAATTGATTTAATCACCTGGCCAGCCAGGCGACCTTGATCAATCTTACTGTTACCTCCTACGGTTTTAATCTGTTTACCAACGAAGCCTTGGATCAACTCTTTAAGGATGACAATCGACGGACCTTCCGGCATGTTTTTACTCCAGGTTTATTGATACCTCTATGACCTAACGTAACAATAATTCGCGCTTCGCTTGATCTATCCATTAAACCTGCCTCTGTAAATTTTACAGCCCACCTTGCAAAAACATTGGCGTCAATAATTTTATTGGCGTTCAAGGCGTTTAATTAACCCCAGACACCTAAGATGTTGGAACCACATCTAATGGTATGACGCTTGCAATGAGCAAGGTCTCATAAGGTTACTTTCTGAGGACCATTCGATGACTATTAAATTATTTGATAACCGTGGAACACCATTAGAACGCCAGAAATTTACCTGGCGCGAGTTAGCAATAAAACCACTTAGCAAATTAGACGATGACGCTTTTACGCGGGTTCGCGTCATCCTGATGAACGGGATTGAACAACAGGTCAATCGTTTTCAGCATATGTGCGGCCAATTCAATGGCAACCTCCGCCTCCCACTGGCCGAGATTCGCCGGGTGGAACACCATCAGCAAACCATGATTAACTGGCTCCTCGGTGCGGACCATTCGCCGCTGGAAACTACCATTGGTTACGAACAGGTTGCGATTGAAATCACGGCGGCTATTGCGCAACAGGAACCGGACGAATATCTCGCACAAACGTACCGCTACGGTTTGCTCGAAGACTTCGATCATATGTACCGCTACTCGGCTCTCATGGATCGTGTGGAAGGCAAAGATGCCAACAACATTCTCCAAAGTTATACCGATATTCTTCCCGGTCGACCAACGATTGATGAACACCGCGCCCCGGAAGACGACCTGCGTCATCATTATGATCACAAAGCGACCTTTCCTATTTCGAAGTTGAACGCCTTAACCATTTTTTCCGGCGAATATCAGACCCGCGATTACTACATGAATATAGGGCCGACCTTTGCCGATCCGGTAGCCCGTGCGCTTTATGCTGAGATTGCGTCAATAGAAGAACAGCACGTGACCCAATACGGGTCCATCATTGATCCCAACGAAACCTGGCTGGAAAAATGGCTGCTGTATGAAGCAAACGAAGTGTACAACTACTACAGCTGTGTGGCCGCCGAAACCAACCCGCGCATTAAAGCGATTTGGGAACGCTTCCTTGATTACGAACTCGGCCACCTGCATATCGTGACCGAACTGTTTAAGAAATATGAACGACGTGATCCCGCCGAAGTGTTGCCCGATGCACTTCCCGACCCTATTGCGTTTGAAAGCCAACGTGATTTTGTTCGGCAGGTCCTTACCGAAGAAATTAACTTACGTGTGGCTGGCCCGAACTATGTCGATAAGAGTCAGGAGACCCAGAGATCCCGCGACTATCGCGATCATATGAACTCCACCGGCTCACCATCAGAAATGGTGGCTGAACAGTATCGTTGGGAACCCGGCACTGAACTCAGTAAAAAAATTGCTTAACGCCGTGTGAATTTATAAAGCTTGCAGAGGATTTTCCTATGGAACCTAATACAAAATTGGGCAGTAATAAAACCGGCGTCGATATGTCGCCGCTTCTCAGTAAAAAAATGGTTGAAGGCACCAAAAAACTTCAGCTGGATGGCGAAGATGGTTACACCAACATCGCGCTGTTGGAGCAGTTTTACCTGGATAATGATGAACCTCTCGGTTCTGTGCCCATGCCGGGCACAGTGAAAGGCGTGGTGAAATCCGCTGGCAAGATGCTGACCGGACATCACCCGGAAGTGTTTCTTAACAAGCTCGGCGAGCGTTTGGCTTTTGAACGCAGCGGCGTACGAATTTATGAGCAGCTGATTCTGAAATGTGAACATCAGGCAGCCAACAGTCTCGACGGCTTAAAGCTACCAATTGAGCAGTTGCAGGAATTCCGTGATCAGGAAGAAGAGCATTTTCAACTGCTGGTAGAGTGTATGGAGATACTCGGTGCAGACCCAACTGCACAGACCCCAGACGCGGACGCTTCCGGGGTAGCCGCCTCAGGACTAATGAAAGTCATCTCGGATCCGCGGACCTCTGTCAGCCAGAGCCTTGAAGCGATGTTGTCCATCGAGTTAACCGACAATGCTGCCTGGGAGTTGTTAATCAAACTGGCGGAAGACATGAGCCTTCCGGACATGGCCGAAAAATTCCGCCACGCTTTGGTGCAGGAAAATACTCACCTGGAGTATGTGAAACAGTGGTACGAGGAAAGTGTTCGTGCGCAAGGCACAATGCGTCTCTCGTAAGCATTGCAGGGATGATTAGATGCGCAACCTGTCCCGTTCACGCTGGGGTGGCGCGCTCATCGGGATCGGCCTTATGGCAGCCGTTGACGAAATTATTTTTCATCAACTGCTAGGGTGGCATCATTTCTATGACGGTGCCACCCCCGCTATTGGGTTACTGTCTGATGGGTTGCTGCACGCTGGTGAAATCATTGCGCTTATCAGCGGCTTTTTTATATTACTGGAGCTCCGCCACCGCCAGGCGTTGCACGTTACTTTTGCCTGGGCGGGCGGATTTCTTGGCGCAGGTGGGTTCCAACTATTTGACGGAACTATCAACCACAAGCTCTTGCGTCTTCATCAGATACGCTACGATGTACCGCTGCTGCCCTACGACATTCTATGGAATCTTAGTGCGATCATACTTATTTTAATCGGCGTATGGTTGTGGCGTCGAGCAAAGCGCCCGGTTCTGAGTATTTAATTCGTCATGCATTCCCACAGTAACCTCTTTCTTACTCTTCTTAGCTGGAGCGTGGTGATAGTCATCACTGCTCTTTATTTCTTTTCCGCTCGCCAGACACGCCACTGCCATCACCGCTGGAGTAAAAAAAGGTTGCTCGCGTTTACAACGGGTTCTGGCTTGATGCTTATCGCGTTTTCACCGCCCATGCTGCTCTGGGCGCATCACGATATTCGCGGCCATATGGTGCAGCATTTACTCTTGGGAATGCTCGCGCCCTTAGCGTGGGTCGTGGCTGCACCCATGACCTTATTACTGCGCACTGTACCGGTAAATGTCGCTCGCCCCTGCAGTCGATTATTGCGCAGCAGTCCATTTAAATTACTGAGCCATCCCGTAACCGCTACCCTGTTTAATATCGGTGGCATGTATGTGCTGTACCTGACGCCGCTTTATGTGAACAGTATGCATAATCTGGCTTTGCATATTTTTGTGCACGTGCATTTTGTTCTGGCGGGTTATTTATACTGCTGGTCCATCGCTGGCCACGATGCGTCCCCTTATCACGCTCCCTTCATCACTCGTTTATTCGTGCTGTTACTGGGCATAGGAGCTCACAGTTATCTGGCGAAATTGATGTATATCAACTTGTGGCCAAGCGGGACTTTTAGTACAGCGGAAGAAATACGCAGTGCGGCGCAGATTATGTACTACGGTGGAGATCTGGCGGAGGCGCTGTTGGCGGTAGTGCTGTTTTACGGCTGGTTGGAGAAAAGCAAAAGACACCACACCAGAAACATTCCCCAAGCGGCGTGTCTCAGTCAAATTAATGAAAGACTAACTTATTAATCCTCACGCCTTACCTTTGGCGTAGGTTGCGGATGATAATCCGGCGGAAACCCGCTTTCTCTTACTGGCTCCTTATTCGGCAAAGGTTTCTTTTGCGCAGCTTTTAATGGATGGTCCGGGTTGTTAATAAACAGCTCGCGTGGGCCTTTATCCTGAATATCATCGCGCTTGGGATTACGCTGCGGATCATCAGCGAACGGACGATGATCCTCCGGGTGGTGAGTAGTTTTGGTCATCATTTTTCCTCTTTCAACACATACGCCGCAATCACAATTTCACTATATCTGAAAACTATGATTTTACGTACGTCTTGGACCAGCATCAGGTTCAGGTTTCTCCCAAGGCCATTATTAATTCTGCCTTTTATTGTTAGTTTCATGCGACATGATTATTGAACACTGAATCTATCTTTATTTGTTTGACCAAAAAAGACTTCCCTTTGTTATTCAAGCAACAGATATACGCGCCCCGCTTAAGCCTAATATCGAAACCACTTAATTCCAATGCAATTAAATGACGTAACGTGTGTCTCATTACAAGTTAATCATCATCAAGAAAGGAGAAGAGAAAATGGCAACTACACCGACAGAAAATTTACTCGACTGGTTACGCGATGCTCACGCCATGGAAGAACAGGCAGAGAAAATGCTGAAAGGACAGGCAGAACGCCTTGAACATTATCCAAAACTGAAAGCGCGTATCGAACAACACATTCAAGAAACGCTAGGCCAGCAGCAATTACTTCGGGGTTGTATCGAGCGTTTAGGCAGCAGCCCTTCAACCATTAAAGATCTTTCCGCCAAGCTGGTTGCCTTTGGCCAATCTGTGTCAGGCATGATGGTTAACGACGAGGTCGTTAAAGGCGCAATGAGCGGCTATGTATTCGAACACATGGAAATCGCGTCATATACCATCTTGATCGCCGCCGCAAAATCCGTAGGTGATGTGGAAACCCAGCGCGTCTGTGAACAGATACTGCCGCAGGAAATTGCGATGGCAGAATGGCTGAAGGAAAATCTGCCAGAACTGACACAGGCATTTTTGTCGCGCTCAGCAGCGGACGATAAAACGGCGAAACGCTAACTGTAGCCGCTAAAACGGTGCGGGAGTAAACGCGTGCATGACGGAGCGTAATGGCATTTCTCCCGTGTGGGTAGGATTAGGCAGAGCCATTGGTGGGTCAATCATTTTTAGCCTGCCAATGATGATGACAATGGAAATGTGGTGGATCGGATTTTATATCGATCCGTTCCGTTTAATCTGCCTGATTCTGCTCAGCCTGCCTCTCTTTTATCGCATCTCTACTATGGTCGGTTTCCGCAACAGCAAAACTGTTGGGGATAACATCATCGATGTTCTGGTTTCTTATACTGTCGCGTTTCTTACCACTGCCCTGGTGTTGATTACACTAGGTGTCGTTACCTTTGAAACGGACCTTGGCGCCGTCTACTCAATGCTCTTACTCCAAGCGGTACCCGGCAGCCTGGGTGCGTTACTCGCACGGAACATCGTCAGCACCAACAATAAAATTCCCGATGATAGCGGCCGCAATTACTCGGATGATTTAACCATTCTTGCCACCGGTGCATTGTTTCTTGCATTTTCTCTGGCACCTACTGAAGAAATCGTTCTGCTTTCTTACAAGATGACAACCTGGCATTCCCTTGGTCTCTCGCTGTTAACACTGCTGGTTATGCAGGCGTTTGCTATCGCCAGTTGCCGTTGCTCCGCCGCCGAGCTAAAACTCTGGCGAACGCATTGCAGCGTATTTGTGAGAATCACCTCCACCGGTTACCTGATTGCATTCATCATCAGTTTTTTTATGTTGTGGGTGTTTGAGAGCGTCGACGACCACAGCTTTTTTAACACGGTCAAAACGGTTGTCGTTTTATGTTTTCCCGCTGGAGTGGGTGCGGCAGCATCACGCCTTATCCTATAGATTTTGCAGGAGCGACAGACATGAAAACCAATGAAGAACAAACACCCCCCTGGGAAAAAGCGCTGGGCATTACGGGCTTGTTGTTATTGTTGTCGGGGATCATCTATTTGGGTTGGGCTGCTATCAATGCGGAAGATACAACACCAGATGTTTTATTCAGCATCAAAAAAGTCAGTCCGGTAAGCAAAGGTTTTTTGGTGGAAGTTGAAGTGACCAATACCGGGGCGCAAAGTCTTGCGTCAGTGTATCTAGAAGGTCATCTGCGCAGTGATGACGAAACGGAAATCAGCCACACGCAACTGGATTATCTGCCCTCTCGGTCGATGAGTTACGTGGGCTTCTTTTTTTCCGCCGACCCTCGTGCCGGCACACTGGAATTTAAGCCATCGGGGTATCAGCAGCCGTGACAGCACCGGAGCTTTCATAACGTCGCTCTACGGCTGAACCAGCTGAACGTGCGGCCGTAATATACCGATTGCTACCAAAGTGAAGCGAGCGGCAGGCAACAGATCCACCCACAGCTTTTGGCTAAAATCCTTCTTGTCTGTCATCCGAAGCTACGAGGGATTTGATGAACGAGCACCCAGACGGCCCCCAAAATTCATCCACTGATCCCGATTCCCAAGGACGTGTTGCGCGAACGCTGCACTGGCTAGGCGGCCATGAGTTACCCGTCTTGCTTGCGCTGTGCACCATCCTGGCTTCGCTCTGGGGCTTTGCCGAATTAGCCGAGAGCGTGCGCGAAGGAGAAACGCACGAGTTTGATCAGGCGCTTCTGTTAAGCATGCGTAATCCGGCAGACCTGAACGATCCTATTGGACCGGGCTGGGCGGAAGAAGTCGGGCGCGACATTACGGCACTGGGCGGCAATACCGTACTCACTTTGCTCACCTTGGCGGTGGTGGGTTATCTGCTGCTGGATCGTAAACGCGGCATAGCTATGGTGTTGATTATTGCCACCTTAGGCGCGCTGGGTGTCAGCTCCTTCTTAAAAAACACCATTGATCGAGAACGGCCCGATCTGGTTCCTCATCAAACCCGCGTTTATACGGCGAGTTTTCCCAGTGGCCACTCGATGTTATCAGCCAGCACGTATCTCACCATGGGCGCCCTGCTCGCCCGTGTACAAAAACGCAAACGCATTAAAGCTTACATTCTGCTGGTGGCGATTACTGCAACGTTATTGGTGGGATTAAGCCGGATCTATCTGGGAGTTCATTGGCCGACCGATGTTTTAGCCGGCTGGACGGCGGGCGCCACCTGGGCATTGATGTGCTGGCTTCTGGCACGCTGGCTGCAACGGCACCACCGTGTGGAAAATGAAGATAACGCTTAACTGCACGCCGGTTTAATTCGGCACCTGCGAGCTGAACCATGACGAACACATCGCGCACCGCGCTTTTAATTGTGAATCCTAACAGCCGATCCGGCAGCGCTGCCGATATGCAGGAAGGTATTGCGCTGCTCGAAGCGGCCGGCATCAACCTGATCAACACCACCTCAAACAGCGCGGAGGAGACCCGCCAGCTGATCACTCGACATCGTCACCAGGTTGATCTGGTGATCCTCGGCGGTGGCGACGGTACGATCAGCTCTGCCGCGCCAGCGCTCTATGAACATCAGTTGTCGTTCGCCATCCTGCCGTTGGGCACAGCCAATGATCTGGCCCGCTCGCTGGGAATGAGCGGCGACCTGCTGGAGGCATTCCAGCTGATCGTGGACAATCACCGCAGCCGCGTGAATCTGGGGGTCGTAAATGGACATTATTTTTTCAACGCCGCCAACATCGGCCTCGGCGTGCGGGTCACTCACGAGTTAACCCCTGAAATAAAAAAACAATGGGGGGTATTCAGTTATCTCGCTGCCGTTTTTGCTGCATTGAAAAAACATCGCAAGTTTCGCGCAACGATTTCGGTGGATCATAAACCGCATCGTGTGAACTCGATTCAATTAGCCATCGGTAATGGTCGGTACTATGGTGGCGGAAACGTCATTGATGAATATTCCACCATCGACGACGGCAGGTTATGCCTGTACAGCGTACCGCCCCTGACCCTGTGGGAATTGCTCACGCTGGCTCCACTATTGCGCAGCGGCAAACAACGCATGACCAATAAAATTTTCACCGCATCCGGCCAACATATCGAAATCAGTACTTCACGTTTGCGTGAAATTCACGCTGATGGCGAACCCGTCAGCACCACCCCGGCTGTCTTTGAAGTGATTCCCGAAGCGCTGGAAGTCATCCGGCCGCAACCGGATAAGGTAATTCCCTGATAAGGAGTGACACCATGAGTTTGTTACGCACCGATAAAGAAGTTGCACTGAATGATTTACTGGTCGCCGCGCGCGAAACTGCTGATCATTACCAGGCTGCTGCTGAATATCTCAATGATCCTCATGTGAATCCGGTCTTACACGACATAATTCACGAACGGTTGGGATTTATCGATCGCATCGAACATGCCATTCGTGCCATGGGCGATTTGCCTTCGGCCCCCGATCCGGATCGCGAGACCGGGGAGATGCTCATTCATCACGTGACTGCCGCCCTCTCACCCGACTCCGCTACAGAAATACTCGAACAGCGCATCAAAGCGGAACAGCATTTGCTCGAACTGGTAAAGGCCTGCTACGCCGTGGGATTAGATGACGAACACGCGGCCATGCTGAAAAAAATGGAGCAACAGATTAACGCCGCCATTATCCGTCTGGAGAGTATGGAAAGCTGAGCAGTTAGCGATGCGTGACGCAAATTTTGATTTGAAGCTGCCTCAGATCCGGCGTGTGCTGGAATTATTGCGCCAGTATCATCTATAGTTGGCCCGGTCTTCATAATCAGCGAAGTCATTTACCGGGCAGCTTATGAACAGATTCATCTCTATCGGCATCGCGGTCAGCGCTTTTGCGCTGGGATTTTTAGCCAGCGAGCTACGGCATGCGCAACCGGCATCAGCACCTGAACAGCACGACCGCTGGCCGGCTGCATTTCCTGCAGCGGTGGAATCTTCAGACTCCCCCGCGCTATCCACTCCGCTTGACACCGCTGCCCCTAAATCAACCACCACCGCTGCCGTTTTTTCGTGGGAGCGGATCGAACAGTTGATTTCTTTCGGTGGCACCCAGGAAGCGATTATGTTGCTGCAGGAATACCTTGCCGCAACGCCAACCTCCGCGCGTGGCTGGTTTTTGCTGGCACAGGCCTACGAAAAAGTTCACAACCATGAAGCCGCACTGGATGCCTGGTTTCGGTATCTGGATTATGAAGTTGATGCCTTGAGATTCGAGCAGGCAATCGCTTCTGTTCGCCGCTATCTCCTGCAGCTCCATCAGCAACCGGATATGATCGGCGGCGACATTCACTGGCTGCTGAACCAGCTCAACGACCTGCTCCAATACAACTCCAATGACGCGGAGCTGCACGTAATACTCGCGGCGCTTTACGCCCAACAGGAAGATCATTATCAGGCGCAATATCACGCGCTGATGGCTGCCAATGATCCGGCCATGCAGCAACGCGCCGAGGATATTCTTGCAGAATTAAACGGTACTGCGCTTCCCGATGAGCTGAGTATTCCTCTGGTGCGGTTTGGAAATCAGTATCTGATCAATGTCAGTATCGAAGGCTATCCGGCACGTCTGCTACTCGATACCGGCGCGTCCCTCAGCGGCGTGTCCAATAACTACACCAACAAATATCCCGCACTGGTTAAATCGACTAAACCTATTCGCCTGAATACGGCGAGTGGCACCGTGGACAGTGTGTTATTTACGGTAGATTCCCTACATATTGATCAGCTGGCATTCAATCAACACATTCTGGCCTTGCTTCCCATGCACATGACCGATTTCGATGGACTGCTGGGCGTGGATATTCTGGGTCGGTTTGATTTCATCATCGATCAAAATGAAGCGATACTCCGGCTGCGCCCTCGCAGCCGATAAACAAATTACGGCTGATCTGCGCTTTATTGTCTATCCTTAGAACCACAAAACCTAAGCCGCCCTTTGACAAACCAGACGACTGGTCATATATTTCCGCCCATGAGCAAACGCGAACTCAAAAAAGATCACCTTCTCGATGCCGGCCTGCAAGTCATGGCGA
>CAYUVQ010000029.1:0-2679 GCA_964448175.1 uncultured Cellvibrionaceae bacterium
AAAAACAGTCTGCCAATGTCAATACAGCTGCTCTCACCGGCCGCCGGTTTACAGATCGATGAGGCGATAGCGGAGCATACGTTATCGCTGTGCCTTTCCGCAGTAGGCGCCGCCTTGCGCCACGATCAGGTGGGGGTAGTGTGATGCAACAGATAAATCTCTACCGCCCGGAATTCCGCCCCAACCGCGAGCCACTGCGTAGCATACACATGGTGTGGGGCGCGATCGCGTTGATAGTGCTGTTAGGTGTGTATTCCGGTTTAACGCTTCAACGCAACGCCCAGCTGCAACAGCAACTGAGAGACGAGCAAGCATTGCTCGAAGCGCAGCAGTTGACGCTGCAGAAATTAACGCTGCAACAATCACAAAATCAGGTGGGACAACTGGATGGGGAGATCGAGCGCCTGCAGGGGGAGGTGGTGCGCCGCAAAGAACTCCTGATGCTGATAACGGATCAGGACTTTGGTAACACCGAGGGATTTTCTGCTCATCTTCAGGCGATGGCCCGGCAGTCGCTGAACACCTTGGCGCTGGAGCGTTTTTCGCTGCAAAGCGGTGGCAGTTATGTAGAGCTTGCGGGCAAAACCCGCGTGCCGGATCAAGTGCCACTGTATCTGCAGCGCCTGCGTGACGAAGCGAGCTTCAGCAAGGCGCGTTTTGGTGTGCTCAATGTCGAGCGGGCCGAACGCGATGGCTATGCGTTGAGTTTTCAGTTAGCCAAGCCCGCCGCGAAGGAGAATAGATAATGCCAGCCTGGCTCAACAACCTTCAGGAAAAAATTGATCATCGTGTTCTGCGCGAACGGGTGCTGCTGTTTTTATGTGCGCTGGCCGTTGTTTTTCTGGTGTGGAGTCTGATGGTGCAGGACGCTATTGATGCGCGCCGAAATCTGCTCAGCGATCAAATAGAAAATCTACAGGCGGAGCGCCGCAGTCTGGATACACAGATAGTCGCTATCAGTCTGGCGGTAGCCAATGATCCAAATACAGCGAAAAAAAATACCCTTGCGACGCTGAATGCCGAAGTTGCGCAATTAGATGCGGACCTGTCGAATTTGTCGCAGGGACTGGTAAGCGCAACCGAATTGCCGGCTATTCTGCAGGACGTTTTGCTGCAGACCGGTGAGCTAAAACTTGTGCAAATGCAAACGCTTCCGGTACAGGAACTGCAGCTGCAACAGACGCGAGCCGAAACAACGGGCGCGGCAGAGGACAAAGGTGCCGGTGTATTCAAACACGAAGTCGTGCTGAAAGTTTCCGGTAATTATTTCCAGGTGCTCAAATTTTTAACTTCGCTTGAATCTACCCGTTGGCGTTTTTATTGGGAGCAGATGGATTACGTTGTCACAGAATATCCTAATGCAGATATTGAATTACGGGTCTATACATTAAGTGCAGAGAAGGGGTTACTCGGTGTTTAGAACCAGTAAATTCATCATCACGCTGCTGCTGATCCTGACCGCGCTGTCTGCTACGGCGGAAGATCTTCGCGACCCGACGCGGCCTTTGGGTCATTCAGTTTCGGGACCGCGTGAACAGGCGCTGGTGCTGAATTCGATCCTGATCAGCAGCGAACGCAAGCTGGCAATTATTAACGGACAAACATTGCGTGAAAATGATGTGATAGCGGGTTCCAATGGCGTACGTATCAGGCACATCAGCGCTAATGATGTTCAACTGCAGCAGGGCAACCGGCTGTGGAAACTCTCATTGAATACAACATCGGTCCGACAATAATAAACCGGTGTCTGATCTAACTAATTGCACAGATTGAGGTCGAGTAGGCTATGCCATACACGCTGCATCACAAAATAAAATATATCAATGGCCTGTTGCTGTTGAGTGCGATTCTGTTGGCTGCCTGTACCGGGCCAGCAGAAAAAAAACTGCTGACCGAAACCGAAATGGAACGGATCATCGCAGAAAAAAACCAGCAACCGGATGTGCCGGCGGCGGTAAGCCAATCACTGTTGGATGTTCCTGCAAACCAATCCCCGGCGCAGCCTGGCGCGGAGCGGTTCGATGTGTCGGTGCGCGATGTCGCCGCGCGGGATTTTTTCCTGGGGCTGGTTAACGGCACTGGCGTCAATGTGGTTGTGCATCCCGATGTTCGCGGAACTATTTCGCTTAACCTTAAAAATGTAACCGTAGAAGATGTGCTGCGTGTTACCCGTGATATTTATGGTTACGAATATAAATATCAGCGCGGTATTTACACCATCTATGCGAATGAATTGCGCACCCAGGTGTTCCATGTCAATTATCTGGATGTTCAGCGTGTGGGAGTCTCTGACACCAGCGTGATGATCGGCCGCGCCCAATCCAATAACAATTCCGGCGGTTATGGCTCTACGAATACTACTGATTTGGGCGATACCGCGAATTTGTTAGGCATGCTGGGTGGTGACCAACAATCTGCCGGTGGTTCAGGGCTGACGCCAGGTTCTCGCGTGCAGACGTTAAACCGCACGGATTTCTGGATGTCTTTGCGCTCAACAATTACCGCGATAATCGGTGGCGAAACCGATGATCGCATGGTGGTGGTAACGCCTCAGGCAGGAATGATTGCTGTCAAAGCGCTGCCCCACGAATTAAGTGCAGTGCGTGAATTTCTGGAGCGCTCTGAGCTGAGTGTAAAGCGTCAGGTTATTCTGGAAGCGAAAATTCTGGAAGTGCGTTT
>CAYUVQ010000029.1:2779-9664 GCA_964448175.1 uncultured Cellvibrionaceae bacterium
CGTGTGGGAGATATAACCGAATTACTGTCACTGCTGGAAACCCAAGGCGATGTGCAAGTGCTTTCCAGCCCCCGTGTATCCACCGTCAATAATCAAAAAGCGGTCATCCGCGTTGGTTCCGATGAATATTTTGTGACGGGTATTTCCAACAACACAACAGCCAATGTGTCGTCTGTGACCAGTACGCCCAACATCGAACTCTCACCTTTCTTCAGCGGTATCTCGCTGGATGTCACACCGCAGATTGCCGAGAACGGCGAAGTGATTTTGCATATCCATCCGGTCGTGAGTGAAGTGCAGGATCAGCTCAAAGTATTTACGGTCGGCGATGAAAATTTCTCTCTGCCACTGGCGCTGCGCGGTATTCGCGAGTCGGACAGCATCGTGCGTGCGGCTAACGGACAAGTAATCGTTCTGGGCGGTTTGATGCAGGAAAATATCAGCAACGTCAACGGCAAGCGTCCGTTCATTGGTGACATTCCGCTCGTCAATACGTTGTTCAGAACCAAAAGCCGCAGCAGAACCAAAACCGAACTGGTGATTTTATTGCGCCCCATTGTCGTTAGCGAAAATACCTGGAGCGAGGAAGTCAACCGGAGCCAGCAAGGTATGCAGCGCATGGGCGAGGCTTATCGGGAAAGATAATATGTATCGTCAACATTTTGGATTGCATGAGCATCCGTTTTCGCTGACGCCTGACACGCAGTTTTTTTATAGCAGTCAGAGTCATCGCGAAGTGTTGAGTACGTTATTGCTGGCACTGCGGCACAGTGAGGGTTTTATCAAGGTCGTGGGTGAGGTAGGCACGGGAAAAACCTTGCTCAGTCGCAAATTGCTTGCTGGCCTGGGCGAGCGGTTTCTCACGGCGTATATCCCCAATCCCTATCTTACGCCGGACGAGCTTAAATGGTTTTTGGCCGAAGAAATTGGAATTGCTTACTCCCCGACGGTGCCGTCTTATCAATTGTTGAAAGACATTAACGCCCGGTTAGTGGCGTTAGCAAAAGCAAAACGACAGGTCGTGTTGGTGATTGATGAAGCGCAGGCGATGCCGCGGGAAACTATCGAAGCGCTGCGCTTGCTGACCAATCTTGAAACCGAAAAGAGCAAGCTCCTGCAGGTGGTGTTATTTGGTCAGCCGGAACTGGATGATTTGCTCGATCGCCCGGACCTGCGCCAGTTAAAACAACGCATTGTTTTCTCAGAATATCTGCGCGGTATTGAACGTAAGCATATCAGTCATTACGTGAATTATCGGCTGAAGTCGGCGGGCTACGCCGGTGATGCTTTATTTTCACGCTCAGCATTGTCGCTGTTGTACAGCGCCTCGGGCGGTGTGCCGCGCTTGATAAATGTCATGGCGCATAAGGCGCTGCTGGCGGCCTACGGAGAAGGTGCAGATAAAGTCAGGCGGCGTCATCTGGAGCGCGCTATTGCCGATACCAGCGAAAGCCGCTCTCTCGGTCGCTGGCTTGCGCGTCGCGATTATTGGTTGTGGCCTTCGCTGGCCGCGCTCACAGCTATTGGTATTGTCGTTCCAGGTTTGATCGGAGTGACGTTATGAGTCTGGTCAACGATATGTTGCGCGATCTTGCCGAGCGGCAACAGCAACCGGACTTTGTCGCGGCGGAGCAGGAGACACTATTGCAGCAGTCGTCGCTGTTACGGAAAACGCGGCATAACTGGTTGCCCAGTGTCATAGTATTTTTTGCAGTGATATTAAT
This sequence comes from uncultured Cellvibrionaceae bacterium, assembly GCA_964448175.1. Classification (GTDB taxonomy): domain Bacteria; phylum Pseudomonadota; class Gammaproteobacteria; order Pseudomonadales; family Cellvibrionaceae; genus Cellvibrio. The sequence continues at coordinate 4,504 of CAYUVQ010000029.1, forward strand.
GGCAGTGGCAGTACAGATTTTTCTGCAGAAGAAAAATGAGCAACCGGTACAGCAAGTTGATATGCCTCAAGCAACACCTGTTGATCATGCTGTTGTGATGCCTCAGGTTGCACATGCGCAAGAGGTTGTACCTGTGGTGGAGCCTGATGAAAAAAACTCAACGGTAACCGAGAGCGTGCCTGAACCTGAACAACAGGAACGAATATATCGCCTGCTGCAACAGGCTGAGCGAGCCTTGACATTAGATAGACTGACCGCACCGATTGAAGATAACGCTTATCTTTACTACGAGGAAATTCTGGCGCTGGCGCCCGGAAATGTAATGGCGATAGAAGGTATGCAACGCATTGCCGACCGCTATATCAAACTTGCTGACGAAGCGAAACGCCGCGGTGAAACAGATCGGGTAGACCAGCTTCTGCAGCGGGCCGAAACAGTCGCGCCGGATTACGCGGCGATCAACATTGCACGGGAAAATTTTCGTACTGCACCGGCTAAATTGGTTGAAGCTGAAACGGTAACGGGGCTTGAGACGGAATTAGTCTCAGTACCAGTGGAAACGCTGACGGTGACGGAAGCCGGCGGGAATGCCATTGATATAACGCCTAACCCAGTCTGGCAGGATCAACAGATGGTTGCGCAGGCGGATGTATTAATCAGCCAGGGCCACGCGGATGCGGCGGCGTTAGCCTTACAACAATTTGTTGCACAACATCCAAAACCGGTTAAATCCGCCGCGCGTTTGTTTGAGTTGTATGTTCAGCAGACTCAGTTTGAATCAGCGCGTTTGCTGTTACAGCAAATGCGACATTATTTACCGGCTGTGGATTTCACGCGATTCACGGCGCAGCTGCTAACCGCACAGGGGCAACACGCTGCGGCGCTGAAGGTATTGGAAAAAGATGTTGAGCTGGCTCAGCAGGACGAAGTTTATCGCGCATTGCTTGCTGCGCTTTACCACAAGACGGCGCGCTATCAGGAATCGGCCGCTCACTATCGGCGGCTGCTGGAAAACTTTGGCGAAAAGCCCGGCTATTGGTTGGGTCTCGCTCTGGCGCTGGACGCGCTGCAACAACCGGCCAGCGCGTTGGAAGCTTATCGTCGCGTTGGACTGCAGGGCGCTCAGCCGCAGGTTAAAGATTATGTTGCGCAGCGCATTGCTGCCTTATCCCATTAGCAGGTGCATTACGCCATGACCGTCACGGGAAAAAGAATTCGTATTGGCGATTTGCTGGTCGAAAAAAATATGATCACTGAGATCCAGTTGCAACATGCGTTGCAGGAGCAGAAGCTCAGTGGCCGCAAGCTGGGCAATACGCTGGTAGAACTCGGTTATGTTGAAGAAAATGCACTGCTGAATCTATTATCGGCCCAGCTGAATATTCCGTTTGTTGAACTAAAGCAATTTCGTTTTGATCGCACGCTGGTGCAATCGTTGCCAGAGACAACCGCGCGTCGCTATCGCGTCATTTTATTGCGCGAAGATTTCGACGGGTTGCTCTTGGGGATGGCCGATCCAACGGATCTCTTTTGTCTGGATGAGATCCATCGCATTCTTAAAAAGCCGCTGAAGCCTGCGGTTGTGCGTGAATCGGAATTGCTCGACGTATTGGATATCGCTTACACCCGTGCCAGCGAGATTGCTACCCTGGCGGGCGAGCTGGATGAAGAACTGCAGGAAAGTGCAGTTGATCTTGCAGATTTTGTTACCGAAGCTACCGACAGCGAAGCTCCCGTTGTAAGACTTTTGCAGAAAATTTTTGAAGAAGCGATTAATACCAAAGCATCGGATATTCATATCGAACCGGATGAAAAAGTATTGCGTATCCGCAATCGGATCGACGGTGTGCTGCTTGAACAGGTAATGAATGAAAAACGCATCGCCTCGGCATTGGTGGTGCGTCTGAAGTTAATGGCTGGTCTGGATATTTCTGAGAAACGTTTGCCGCAGGATGGCCGGTTTAACCTGAAAGTACGGAACCGCAATATCGATGTGCGTATGTCGACCATGCCGGTGCAGTTCGGCGAATCGGTGGTGATGCGTCTGCTTGATCATACCGAGGGCGTGCTGGCATTAAGTAAAGTAGGCATGCCTATCGCGTTAATGGAACGCTTTCGCCGGGCAATTACCCGTCCGCATGGCCTGGTGCTGGTGACCGGACCCACCGGTAGTGGTAAAACCACAACGCTTTACGGTGCGTTGTCGGAACTGAACAGTCCGGAGAAAAAAATCATCACCGTGGAAGATCCGGTGGAGTATCGCTTACCGCGTATTAATCAGGTTCAGTTGCACGAGAAAATCGGCTTGACGTTTAGCAACGTGTTGCGCGCAACCTTGCGTCAGGACCCGGATATTTTGCTGGTGGGGGAAATCCGCGATGCGGAATCCGCTGAAATTGCGCTGCGTGCAGCCATGACCGGGCACATGGTGCTCTCGACCCTGCACACCAATGATGCAATAACCTCTGCCTTACGTTTAATAGATATCGGCGTAGATGGTTATCTGGTAGCCACGGCCTTGAAAGCAATTGTTGCCCAACGGCTGGTGCGCAAAATCTGCACCAGTTGTATTCAGAATTACACGCCCGACGCCAATGATCTGCAGTTGATAAAAACGGTCGGCAAAGGCAGAGACCTTTCGGGCGTGCAATTTAAATGTGGAGCTGGTTGCCCTCACTGCCATAACACGGGGTACCGCGGGCGTATCGGTGTGTTTGAGATGCTTGAAATAAATCAACCCATGGCAGAAGCCCTGCGTGAAAATAATATCAATGCATTTACCCGAGCGGCGGCAGATAATCCGCACTTTCAATCACTTAGTGTTGTTGCACTTGATTATGCCGTGCAAGGTCTGACGACACTTGCGGAGGTGATGGGTATCACCGCGCAAATTGAAGAAGCGATATGAATTCGTAAACCGACATGGCGAAACGCACACCGACTGTAAGTCGACTTAGTGAAGCGTACACCAATATGTATGTCGACGTAGTGAAGCGTACGCAAGTCAGCTTAGCGAAGCGTATACCAACGTAGGTCGGCTCAGCGATGCGTAAACCAATAGGTAGGTCTGCTTAGTGAAGCGTAAGTCAATGTAGGTCGACTTAGCGAAGCGTAAGCCGACACCAAGAGAGCCGGCACAAAGAGAGTTAAAAAGCACTATGACCATCTACGCTTTTCGAGGGCGCAACAGCGAAGGACAACCTGTCAGTGGTCAGGTTGATGCTTCAAGTCCGGACGCCGCTGCAACGCAGCTGGTGAGTCGCGGTGTTACGCCTATTTCCCTCGAAGAGCAAAAAACCCAGCAGGATCTCTCGCAATACTGGCAAGAACTGACGCAAAGCCGGCGCGTGGAAAATGTCGAGTTGATTATGTTTTGCCGGCAGATGTACACCATTACCAAGGCGGGTATTCCGCTGATAAGAGGTATGCGGGGTCTGGCTGCTTCGTTGCGTAACCCGACGTTCCAGAAAATTTTACATGACATTATCGAGCGTTTGGAATCCGGTGCTGAATTATCTACCGCCATGCGGTATCACCCTAAAGTCTTCAATCCATTATTTGTCAGCATGGTTAGCGTGGGGGAGGGCAGTGGTCGGTTGGATCTCGCCTTTCATCAGCTAAGTGAATACATGGAGCGGGATCTTGAGACAATTAAAAGCATCAAAACCGCATTGCGGTATCCGACCTTTGTATTGATAGCGCTTGCGATCGCTATCGCTGTCATCAATATAAAAGTTATTCCTGCGTTTGCCGGCATGTTTCAAAAATTCGGCGCACAGTTGCCGTTGCCGACGCGCATTCTGATCGGTGTTTCAGATTTTTTTGTCAGTTACTGGCTGTATATGCTGGTGGTTATTGTTGTTGGTGGAATCGTGTTGTACAACTACTTGAAGACACCGGAAGGCAGCCGTAAGTGGGGCAAAAAAAAGCTGCGATTGTGGGTTGTAGGCGACATTATCGAACGGGCTTCTATGGCGCGCTACGCTCGGTCATTTGGATTGATGATGAAAGCCGGCCTGCCAATCAGTAACGCGTTGGAATTATCAGCGCGGGCCGTTGATAACCCTTACCTGGGCGATAAAATTCGTGCAATACGAACGGGTATAGAGCGTGGTGAGGGTTTATTTCATACGCATCAGGCCAGTGGCATGTTTACACCGCTGGTGCTTCAAATGATTTCAGTAGGTGAAGAGAGCGGACAGGTTGATACTCTGCTCGAAGAAGTTGCGGCATTTTATGAGCGCGAAGTGGCATACGATGTGAAACGGCTAAGCGACCGCATTGAGCCAATCATGATCATCATCATGGCTGGATTTGTAACGGTGCTTGCATTGGGAATTTTTCTGCCCATGTGGGACATGTACAACATCCAGAGGACGTGACGTCGTGATTCGCCAGCGGGGTTGGAGCCGATTCGAATGGTTAATTGTGGTCAGCGCTATCGGCATCATTTTATCAATGTCGTTGGTGCGTTACCTCGATATGGCGCGCGAAGGGCGACGCTTGGCCTTCGAGTTGTTAGCGAATCATTTTACAACAGGCGTGGCGCTCACCCGTGCAGTCTGGTTACTAAATAGAACGGATCATGAGCAATTTTTTGTCCAGATTGATGGTCAATCTATTTATATGAGCCGCACAGGTTGGCCAATGGCAACCGAGCCGATCATTGACGGTGAAGCAGAAAAAAATGCAGCGGTATATTGTCAGCAGGTTTGGGTAAGCGTGCTGCAAAATCCACCGCAGACAACGTTGGATGAATCACTGTGGGGAGAACGTCGTTACCACGTCAGCAGTCCGAAACGGCACGTATGCCGTTATGAGCTGGTAACGGAACCGCGCGGTAGATATTTTTTTGATTACGATTTACAGACAGGCGTGGTTTTAGTTACCACTCCTGTGGTGAAGAAAGTGCCAAATCTGTAATCCAATTGGGCGATGCTGGCATACCTATTGAAGTGATCTATATTGATAGGTAAGCGGGTATCAGTTTTCTGATATTGCGGCGGGTGCGCTGCTCAATATCAGACAAGGATGGTTGGGTAGTATTGGGCTAAAAGTGGTTGTGTTAGTCGCAATAATATTTTTTTGTTTTTCTAAAATAAATTTGGAGTCTGGTTATGAAAAAACAACAATCGGGTTTTACGTTGATTGAGTTGATTGC
>CAYUVQ010000029.1:9764-14752 GCA_964448175.1 uncultured Cellvibrionaceae bacterium
GGAGTCTGGTTATGAAAAAACAACAATCGGGTTTTACGTTGATTGAGTTGATTGCCGTCGTTGTAATTTTGGGTATCCTTGCAGCCGTAGCGGTGCCGCGGTTTGTAGATTTGTCTGATTCTGCTCAAGAGGCCGCGGTCAGAGCTACGGCTGGAAGCATGGGCAGCGCAATGGCCTTGAATTATGCCGCTGCAGTGGCTGGGGCAGCGGGACTTCGCGACAATAATGAGCCTCATCGAACTATCACTAACTGTAATCAAGTGGGAACAATCATTAATGGTGGAATTCCAAGCGGCTACACAGTGGGAGATGTGGCACTGGCAACATTGGGTGCTTCAGCCACCTGTACCGTAACCCATACACAGTCTGGAAAAGATGCGACGTTTCAAGGTATTGGTGCCCCAGCAGCTCCAACTACTCCAGGCGCGTAACCAGTTAAAGTAACTTAAGTGTTTTCTATGGTTAAAAACGATCAAGGGTTCACGTTAATCGAGCTAATTACTGTAATACTTCTTATAGGAATTATATCGGTTGTTATTGGACCTCGTTTTTTCAGTCAGGACACTGCAGGCGTACAAGCAAGCCGCGATGACATCATCGCGGCTTTGTTTTTCGCTCAACAAACGGCCATGGCAAGAAATAATATTCAACTGACCATCAGTTCCAACTCAATAAGCGTCACCGAAAACGGAAATCCTCTCCGTATTCACAGTGATGCCTACCCTCTTATTGTGCCCAATGGGACCAGCATTATTGCAACACCTTCAACATTTACTTATGACAAGCTAGGGAAAACGACACCGGGACGTATCACTGTTAGTCGCGACGGGGTATCCGCCACGATTACTGTTGAGGCCAGCGGTTATGCTCATTATTAATTGTCGTTTTGCGCATTCTTCGCGCAGTGTGCCTGCGCAAAAAGGCGTGAGCCTGATCGAGCTGATTGTTTTTATTGTTGTCGTCAGTATAGGAATGGCGGCACTCATCGCTGTATATGTCCAGTCCAGTCGGAACAGTATTGATCCTATTATCCGGGTTCGCTTGTTGGAAGCTGCGCAATCCAAATTAGATGAAATTATCGCGCTTAAGTACGATGAGGCAACGCCGAGCGGCGGTATTCCAGCCTGCGGAAGCACAACAGCCTCTGTGGCTTGCACTAACACCCCCGACGCTGATTTGGATGATGTGGATGATTTTCATAATTACTTCGATACACCATATCCAAATTATCAACGACAGGTAGCGGTGGTGCCGGATGGCCATCGCAAACTGATCACGGTGACGGTAACGGCACCGGATGGTCAATCGCTGTCGCTCGCCGCTTATCGGTACAATTTCTAATGCGCCGTTTAACCACCTATCAAGGATTCACGTTGATCGAATTAATCACAGTGGTGGTTATTCTGTCCATTGTGGCGGTTATCGGTAGTCAATTTGTGGTGAGTTCTACGCAGAATTATGAATCGACCCGCACCCGCGCTTTACTGGTAAATACCAGTCGGCAAGCGATGGAGCAGATGACACGTCAGCTGCGAATTGCTTTACCTTATAGCGTGGTTTCCAGCGCGGGTGGTCAATGTATCAAATTTATGCCGATTGCAGCGGGCGGAAATTATTTTGATCCCGTACCGGATATGGCTAACGGTGCTGCCGCCAGGGCGGCTATCTCAGTTTCTCCTTTCAATATTGAATATGGCTCCGCGCGGTTCGTCAGTATTGGCGCCTTAGCGTCGACAGAATTGTATGCCGCTACCGCCGGCTCATTGGCAACCTTGAGTGCAACCGGTGCGGGAACAATAACCCTGACTTCACCCAAACGATGGCTGCGCAATTCCATCAACCGCCGCTTTTATTTACTGGACTATCCAGGTGCGTTTTGTGTAGTCGGTACACAGTTGCGCTTTTATCCGAACCAATCCGCCACGACAGCAACTGTTAACACAGCGGCGCCGTTCGAATTGATGGCGGAGAATGTGCGGCCTTTGGTTTCACTGGCTCCCTTCGAGCTATCCGCCGGTAGCGAAAATCGCAACGCGTTAGTCATGATTAACCTCGCGTTTTTTCATGGAGCGGAGCAGGTGGATTTCCGGCAGGAGGTGATGATCAGAAATGTCCCATAGAGCATCTAGCCTTCGCGCATTAGCGTCACTGAATCGCCAACGGGGATTCTTGATCCCTTTAGCTATTTTTATCGTGGTGGTGATGAGTTTCTTTGCCATTGCCTTGTGGCGCACCACGGTACAGACATCCTTGTCGGGCGCGCAAGAGTTGGTGAGTGTTCAGGCATTCTATGCCGCAGAAAGCGGTGCGCAGGAAGCCATGCAAGTTTTGTTTTTTCCTGACGCATCCAGTCGGGCTGGAGTGAACGGCCGCTGTAACACGTTAAATATTTCTACATCCTTTAACGGTGTGGCAGGTTTGAATGGATGCAGTGTGCAGGTTACATGCGCTTGCGCGAATTGTGGCACCGGGGACGCCTCCAGTTACTACACCATCGAAAGCGTAGGCAGCTGCGGGTCTGGACTAATGAGCGCTTCACGGAAAATCAAGGTCGGTTCGTTTATGGAGCAGGAATGAGCACCCCACAATAAATCCGGTGATCAAATTTTTTAAGAAATTTAATTCAGCATAACAATCAGTAGTGGAATACATCATGGTGTGGCAATCAGCCATTACAACATCAAGCAATAAGTTGCGCGCATTTTTGCAATGCGCGATATGGTTGGTTTTTATAAATTTTCTGTTCGGTTCATCTGCAGTCACGGCTCAATGCACCAACTGCACAACCAGCTTGACCGCTGATGGCGATGTGGTTTTAACCTTTACCTCCGGCTCCGGCACGTTTACACCACCGGCAGGGATTACTTCTGTTCAATATCTGGTGGTCGGTGGCGGCGGTGGTGGCGGTGGTATACCCGCTTCTTGGGGGCCTGTACGCGGAGCAGGTGGTGGCGGGGGTGGAGGGATGCGCAGTGGAACTTTGAATGTTGTTCCCCTGACGAATTACGGCATCGAGGTGGGAAGCGGTGGCGCTCCTGGCATAGGTGACACCAGACCAGGCGGGACTGGCGGCACATCATCTTTTGGACCCATTACTGCTGCCGGTGGTGGAGGTGGTGCATCGGAAGGATATTCTGCAACATCCGGTGGCTCCGGTGGTGGTGGCCGCGCGAATGATGGTGCTGCGGGAATAGCTGGTCAGGGAAACCGCGGAGGCAACGGAGCGAGTAACGCAGCTGGTGGCGGGGGTGGTGCTGCGGCAGCTGGTAGCAATGGTTCAGGTAACAACGGTGGAGCAGGTGGTGCTGGTCGGGATAATGCAATTACTGGTAGTGCCATAACCTATGCAGGAGGGGGTGGTGGTGGAGGTTATACACCTCTTTTTGGCTCTGGATCGGGTGGGGAGGGCGGTGCGGGCGGAGGTGGTTCAGCGCCGAACGGAAGAGGACCTGGTGGTACCGGCACACAAAACACGGGTGGTGGCGGTGGCGGTGCTTCCGGAAGCATCGTTGGCTTCGCTGATAACGGCGGCGCGGGCGGTTCCGGCATCGTCATCATCCGCTACACCCCCGGTGGGGTACGTTATGCGGTAAACAACGGTAATTGGAACTCGACCAATACCTGGAGCGCAATCAACTGTAATGGAACCGCGGGTGCATCGGTACCGGTGGCTACTGATGACGTTATTATCTGTAACAATCGCACGGTTACCCTGACCGCAGCTGCAGCCGCAAATTCAGTCGAGCTTCAAGCGGGGGGATCGGGTGTTAACTTGAATCACAACGCTAATATTTCGCTCACCGTAGGGGCCGGCGGCATAACGGTAAATGGTGCCGCCAGCGGTAACGCGTCAAAAATCTGGAACATCGGTTCGGGTCGTGCAACGGTTAATGGTCCGATCAGGTTAAATGGAGGAAGCACGAGCAGCCGAACGGCTCAAATAAATCTGACCAACGGGACGCTGGATATCAACGGCGATTTGACCATCTCGGCGGATAATACCGATGCTGCGTTTATTCAGGCAACAGGTGCAGCTAACATTTTTCTTTCAGGCAGCTTCACTCTGGGCAGCAGTGGTGGACGAATTCTGCCCGGTAACAGCAGCACTTTTACTTATGATGGTGCGGGGACGCAAGCCGTCATAATGGGTGTTCGGGATATTAACTATCACAATGTAGTATTAGCCGGTAGCGGAACCAAAATCCAAACTTCCTGGAGTGTTCCTGTTATCACTGGGACGACTCGTGTTAATCAAAGTGTAACGTTTGAAAACTCTGCAGCGGTTAATTATCAAGGCGAATTTATTAATAATGGGACAACCCGTGCTACAGCCCAGAATCAATACCTGAATAATTTTATTAACAACGGTATTTTCGAAGCGACATCCAATCTGCAATACCAGGCGAATTTTACTAACAGTGGGACCTTCAGCTCGGGTCCAGGTTCGCACACATTTAACGGCAACAGCTTGCAACAAATAAATGGTGCAACAACATTTTATCGCATGGAGTTAAATAACAGCGCAGGGTTGTCGATCAACAGTGATGTCACTGTTCAGGAACAAATTTCCTTAACCAGCGGCCCTGTGATTACCAGCAATAATGTTCTGCGTGTGGCGCAACCGGGGGGGTGGTCGGGCGTCAGTCGTGGTAGCGGTTGGATCGCTGGGAACCTGGGCTTATGGATGCCCGCTGGCTATCAGGGATTCACCTGGGATATTGGCGATACGACTGCTTATCGCCCGGTGACAATCACTATCCCCACTGTCGTCACTCCAGGCTTTATCGTTGTAAGTGTTAGCCAGACAAACGGCGATCATCCGCAAATAAACAGCGCGGATCTGGATGCTGCGCGTTCGGTGAACCGTTGGTGGAGTGTCACCAGCGAAGGCGTCACCATGGTGGCCATGGATGTGGTGTTCAATTATCTGGCGAGCGATATTGATGCCGGCGCAACGCCGCAAAATTTTGAAATGCAACATTACAATG
>CAYUVQ010000029.1:14852-29928 GCA_964448175.1 uncultured Cellvibrionaceae bacterium
CGTTTATGGGTTAACGATGTACTCGTTATCAATAATTGGTTTGATCATTCAAGCACAACGGATACCAGCAACCCGATTGCTTTGGTGGCCGGGCAAACCTACAGCATTCGCCTGGAGTTTTACGAAGGCGGCGGCGTGGCGCAAATTCGTTTGCGGTGGCTCACGCCGGGTTCCAGCACCTATACGCCGATCCCCGCAGGCCCAACACCACAATTAGGGGCGGGACTTTATCATTGTGCGACCACACAAATTTGTTCGGGCGTTGAACCCAGCGGTGGAATTTTGGGTGAATATTTTAACAACATCAATATGAGCGGCCCACCCGTGGGAACACGTGTTGATGGTCCGATTGATTACAAGTGGGATCAGTCACCACCGGGCGTGACCGGTGTGAACGCCGAAGAATTTTCCATTCGTTGGAATGGTCGTCTACGCGTAACGGTTACGGGAAACTACCAGTTCCAAACCCGCTCGGATGATGGGGTGCGTTTATGGGTGAACGAGCAGTTATTGATAGATCAATGGAACGAGCACAGTGCTACCGATCACACCAGTGGCAATATCTACCTGGTAGCGGGACAGGTTTATCCCATTCGCATGGAATTTTACGAACGATTTACCGATGCTGAAATTCGTTTGCGCTGGCGCGTGCCCGGCACCAGTTCCTTTGTCGCTATTCCGCGCGGCCCGACGCCAGCTGTCAGCGCAGGTTTATATCACTGCCCAACAGCGCCGGTGGTAAATCATTACGTCATTCAACACAGTGGCAACGGTGTTACCTGCGAAGCAGAGCAAGTTGTTATTACGGCGCGGGACAGTAATGGTGATGTTATCGCGCCGCCCGCCGGTACGCGAGTTGTATTGGCCACAGTTCCGGCTACCGGTGTGTGGGTAGGAGGAAACAGTTTTATTTTTAACGGCGTCGATACATCTTTTATTAAATATCTGCAGCAACTGACACCAGCGGTATTAAACATTAACGTCAGTGATGGCACTGCAACAGAAATTCCGACAGCTGATCCCAATATTGTGTTCAGTGATGTAGGCTTTCGTTTCTATGGTGATGCCAACTTGAATTCCATGCAGAATCAGGTTGCGGGAACGGTGAACACGTCGCCGATAATCCGTGCCGTAAAAACGAATACCGATACGGGTGCGTGCGAAGCGCGCGTCGCGGGAGCGCAAACGGTGCAGCTGGCTTATGAATGCGTTAATCCATTAACCTGCAGTACGGGACAAAGTTTTACCGTCAATGGCAGCGCCATTGCGGCTAATCCGAATGGCATTATTGCGAATTACGCTGGTGTTACCCTCAACTTTGATAACGCCGGCACCGCCTCAATTCCGTTAAATTTTTCCGATGTGGGCATGGTGCGTTTGCACGCAATGCTGCCCATGGCGGCGAGCGATAGTGATCCGCCTTTTGTTCTTACCGGAAGCAGCAGTCCCTTTGTGGTAAAACCTTATACTTTGGTGGTAAGCGATGTTGCTAACAACCCGGGCACCACGAGCACAGGCCGGGGCTTTGTTGCTGCAGGTGAAAACTTTTCCGTAGCCGTTGAAGCACGCAATTCCGCTGGCAACATCACGCCAAACTTTGGGAATGAAACAACCTCTCAGCGAAGTAATGTTGCGGTGAGAGTGGCCGAGTTAATTTATCCAACAGATGGCTTCGAGGCGGAATTGAGCGGAGCGAACGCAGGCAGCTTCAGTGCCACCACACCCGCTGGCCGGATGCAGAACAACAACGTCTCGTGGAGCGAAGTCGGTACCATAAGCTTAGAAGCTGTCCTGGCGTCGCAGGATTATCTGGGCGCGGGCGACTTGGTGACACTGACACCCAGCGGACCGGTGGGACGTTTTTATCCGCATCACTTCGAGCGCACTTTTGCGGAAACCAAAAACAGCTGCGGAAGTTTCAGTTATCTCAATGATCCTGGCATTGATCTTGTCTATCGTATCGAGGCGCGCGGGCTCGGCGGCAATATCACTACCAACTATCATTCCGCAAGCTATTCCGGCACGGCGACAAGTGTTATCTATGCGGAAGAAGCCAATCAATTGAATCTCAGCGCTCGCGTAGCGGCCTCGCTGAGCACCTGGGTTCAGGGTGTGATGGATTTTGATACAGGTAACGCTGTAAACAATCTTGTTATAACACGTCAGCCCTCTGGTGCACCGGATGGGCCGTTCGGAACCGTGCAACTTGGCTTGGGCATACAGGACGGCCTTGATAATCGGCAGCTGCTTGATCTGGATATGAATGCAGCGATCGCGGGCGACTGTGTCAGCCTGAGTAACTGCAATGCCATTGCGCTGGGCGATACGCTGTCACTCGTTTACGGCCGTATGCACATCAAAGATGCGTTTGGTTCAGAGCATTCTCCCTTACCCATGTTTTGGCAAACCGAATTCTGGAACGGTAACAGTTTTGCGTTGAACACGGCGGATAGTTGTACAGAATTGCCGCTTAATCGCGTGGATTTTGTGGGAGCTTCAAGCGATGTCGTACCTGCAAACGATACGATCAGGGTGACCATTGGCAATGCAACTTCAATATTTAATTTCGCAGACCCGGATTCTTCAGACGTCCTCGGTGATGGGCTTACCGACACCGCTATCCTATTTCAAAACGGGCGCGCGGGGATTCAATACGGTGCGCCGGGCACCCAGGTTACTTATCCGATCAGTGTCAGTCTGACCGATCTGCCGCATCTTCGCTATGACTGGAACCAGGATGGAAATTATTCAGACCTGTCATTGCCGCGCGTGGAAATTCGGTTTTCCAATTATCGTGGGCATGACCGGATTATTTACTGGCGAGAGGATTTGCGTTGATTGTAGAGGCGCGATAGTGGGCGCAATGATATTCTTGAATCATTTTCTGTTGTCATCAATTGAGGTAACGCTATGGAGATGACCATCACTACGCCTAGCTTGTTATTCCCCGCTATTTCCCTATTGCTGCTGGCGTACACTAACCGCTTCGTCACTCTGACCAGTGTTATCCGGCAATTAAGTGCCTCGGAAGGTTCGCTTTCAAAAGAGGTGGTGCGGCGGCAGATCATCGGCTTGCGTCAGCGCTTGCAGATTATCCGTTGGATGCAGGCGAACGGTGTAATGTCGTTTGTGTTCTGCACCTTGTCCATGTTCGCATTGCTCTTGCAATTCCTTTTGCTAGGGCAACTTCTGTTTGCGGTAAGTCTGATTTTGCTGGTCGTGTCGTTATTGTTTTCGTTTTATGAAGTCAATATCTCGACTAACGCGATCAATATTGAACTGGAAAAATTTGATGTGTAAACATCAATGAGCCGGCGGTGACTCCAGACGGATATCTACCGCCAGTTCATCGGCTATCATATCCAGTTGATCATGCAGCGCATCCATATCCACGCTCTCTGGAACCTCAATGATGCCAGTGGCTTCGAAAAGCGGCTCACCGGACCACGGCATGCTGGAATAAGAAGTTTCGAGTTCATCCATGTTAATATTGCGCCCCGCAAAGGCCTGGGCTATTTCATAGACGATGCCGGGGCGGTCACTGCCAACCACACTGAAATGAAATTCACGGCAGGCGGTCTTGTCGGCAACGACAGCATTTTCAACAATGATCTTTAAACCTTTGCCGGATAACTCCTGCAATGCGTGACGGAGCGTTTCCTGCTGATCAGCGGCCACCGCCACCTGTAAAATGCCGGCGAACTTACCAGCCAGGTGGGCCATCCGGCTTTCAAGCCAATTGCCGTGATGCTGACTGATGGTTTGAGCTAATAGCTCGACGACGCCAGGCTTGTCGTCACTGATGACGGTTAAGACAAGGTAGGTAGTTGCGGAATTATTCACTGGCCAATCCTTATGTTAATGATTTGCCTGAGTATAACCTCGCAGGATGGTTATGAAAAACTGTTGTAGTCGAGAAATCTCATTGGCATTGCAAAAAACTGCTTGGGTTACGAAAAACTGTTTTGTTAAAAGAAACGAGAGTCTGCGATATCAAACACTGAAGCAGGAGAGCGTCCTTGATTATTCCTCCGCAATCCCTGTCGGCCGAAGCGCTGCAAGGGCTGATTGAAGAGTTTATTACCCGTGAAGGCACGGACTATGGCTGGGATGAGGTGCCCTTGTCGACTAAAGTCGAACAAGTCCGCCGGCAAATAGAAAAAGGTGATGTGGTAATTGTCTTTGACACGGCCAGCGAAACCGTCAGCTTGCTCACCCGTCGTGATGCACACGCGCTGCCAGATGATGAAGCATAATTTTCTCAAAAGTGCACCGGTGGCAAAGCCGCTGGCAACCGTGATTTTAGCCCACGGTGCGGGTGCTCCCATGGACAGCGACTTCATGAATACCCTGAGTGAGCTGCTGAGTCAGCGCGGCTGCGAGGTTATTCGTTTTGAGTTTCCTTACATGGCAGAGCGTCGCATCACCGGCAGCAAGCGGCCGCCCAACACCCCGGGGATATTACTCGAAGCCTGGCGAGAGGTTGTGGCGCTGCAGCGCGACCTATTGCCGGCTGAGCGTAAGTTAATCATTGGCGGAAAATCCATGGGTGGACGCATGGCGAGCATGGTGGCAGATGAGCTACCGGTGGACGGATTGGTTTGTCTGGGATATCCATTTCATCCCCCGCGCAAACCCGAAAACCTGCGGGTGGAACATCTACAAAATATCCAGACCCCGACGTTGATTATTCAGGGCACCCGCGACGCCTTGGGAAGCCAGCAGGAAGTTTCTGATTATTCTTTATCAACAGCCATACAAATTCATTGGCTACCGGATGGTGACCATGATTTCAAACCACGTGTGAAATCGGGATTTACCCAAGCGCAGCACCTGATTGAGGCAGCAGACCGGATTATGGACTTAATCAATCACCCACTATAAAGAGAATTGTGTGAATCATTTATTTTTACATTGCCGACCGGGTTTTGAAAAAGAGTGCGCGGCAGAGATAACAGATCTCGCTGGCGAGCTGGATATTTACGGTTACAGCAAAACCAAAGATGGGAGTGCGTATGTGTTATTTATTACTCACGAACCTGCAGCAGCCCAGCGACTGATCCAAACGATTCCTTTTCGGCGGCTAATTTTTAGCAGGCAATGGTTTGCCGGCGGTGCTGCGCTAGTTGATTTACCGGTGGCAGATCGGGTAACGCCTTTAGTGTCTGCCACCGGCGATCTGCCCCGTGCTCATGAAGTATTAATTGAAACGGTCGATACCAACGAGGGCAAAGAGTTATCAACACTGAGTAAAAAGTTTCTCGCTCCATTCAGCAAAAGCCTGCGCACCAAAAAGCTGCTGGACGAAAAGAGCACATGGCGCTTGCACCTCGTGTTTATCAGCGGAACTGAAGCCTATCTTGGGGTGAGTCCGCTTAACAACAGCTCAGCCTGGCCGATGGGAATTCCACGTTTGCGTCTGCCCCGATCTGCACCCAGTCGAGCGACATTAAAACTGGAAGAAGCCTGGCATCATTTCATTCCTGCCGCTGATTGGGATCAACGTCTGGCGCATAGTATGCGTGCTGTTGATCTTGGCGCTGCACCGGGCGGTTGGACCTGGCAGTTGGTACAGCGTGGAATGTTTGTCGATGCCGTGGATAACGGGCCTATGGACCAAGCGCTAATGGATTCAGGGCAAGTAAAGCATCAACGGCTTGATGGTTTCGTCTACGAACCCAAGAAACCGGTGGATTGGTTAGTGTGCGATATTGTTGATAAACCCGCGCGGGTAGCGAGTCTGATTTATAAATGGGCGAGTAAAGGTTACTGTCGTGAAGCCATCTTTAATCTGAAGCTACCGATGAAGCAAAGATACGTTGAAGTAAAAAAGTGCGAGCATAGGATTCGCGACGAGCTGCAGGCGTTGGGCCTGAAGCTGGAGATACAGTTCAAGCAGCTATATCATGATCGCGAAGAGGTTACCGGGCATTTGCGAATTTACCCTTAACAGACATAGCCGGGCGATTAATGAAACGCGCGTTGGTCGGCGGTGGCATGGAGTAAAATCCATTCTGCCAGTTGCGCCCAATCTTCAATAAGTCCACGTAAAACTTTGCTGTGTTGCGGGGGCAGGTCTTTTTTAGCGATAGCGTGATTTCCGATTGTTGTTAAAGCTGCAATGATTTTGCCTACGGTCTCCGCACCGAGTAAGCTAACTACATCGGTATTCAAATGCATTTCGCCGGTATAGCTTCCTATCGTAGCTTCCGGTGGTGCAAAATGAATGTGATCCAAGGTTTTTTTTAGAGCGAACGAAAGCTCAGGATTATTGTTGCGCAATAACCGGAACGTAAGTTCCATGACCTGACGGCCGAACATATCAGGTGTGTGGTGATACATGTAATGTGTGTTCCGAGACATCGAACAGGGTTCCCCGGTGGGTTTCTGTATGTTGGCTATGCGAGAGAGATCAATCCGCATTGGCTCAACCTCATGTCGTTCAAATATTCTTATTCAAGTGTAGCAATCGATACGTGAATTGCCCGCTTGTTCATAGACGAAGTGAGACTATGAAACGCGAAATCGATAAATTTTTGGATACGTCCGGGTTGTTATGCCCTGAGCCCGTTATGCTTTTGCATAAAGTAATGCGTGATGCTGCGGTGGGAAATACAATCGAAGTCATTGCCACAGACCCTTCAACCACGCGGGATATACCGAAGTTCTGTCACTTTCTAGGCCATGAATTGTTGGGGCAGGAGGTGCGGGATAAACACTATGTTTTTTATATTTGCAAGCGGTAGAACCTTAACGCGGGTCGCCTAAGATTCTGCTGTGGTCGTACAATTTTTTACAAATAAAATATAAATTGGCAAAAATCTGGCAATTCATGCATCTGTCAATTTAGACGCTCATAGCCAGGGTGATGGTAACGCAGAAAACGAGCTTGCCGCACCATCCGTGATGATGCGGCAGTCAAGTGGAATGGGATCAACTGTTGTTACACACCGTCAACCAACATTGATATGGCGGCCAAGGCTTCCGGATCTTCTGCTTTGATCTTATTGGCGATCTGATGCTGAAAGAAATAACGGAAATTCTCACTGGCTTGCGCAGGATAAAGACAATCATCACCAGGTAAAACAGGTGTACTGATGACTTTAGCCTGGTCCGTCAACATGCCGTAAATGCTTCCATCATTCAGCAAACGCCAGCTGATTACCTCAACCAGGGACAACCGATTATTGCCTGGGCTGGCTAACACTGCATGTGTACCGATGGTATCGGGCAGTTCCTGCACGATGTCATCATCGTTTTCACATTGCAGTTCGTAATACTCTGCCGCAGTTTCCAGCTCCACAATCTTATGGATGGGTGCCTCGAAAAATACTTCATCAATTCCCTGATCATAATAACCTTCCCAATGCCCATTCAAAGGGTCACAGATATCAGGGCAGGGCACTATGTCATTAAGCCACGGCACCAGGCCTACCACTTCGCCGTTAGCCCGCAATCCCCAACACAGGATTTTGAGACTAAACAACTTATCGGAGCTGGTGTCGTTGGAGTAAAGCATTTCGAGACCGTCAAGCTCGGGAGCCAGACGGATAAAACGCTCATCATGGAGGGCAGAGAAGGATTTGCCGGTGAAGAGATCCACGACATTATTCATGTTGTGGCCTGTGTCTGAGGTCTTCATAATAACACCCCCTGGCTAAAGCGAGAGCACGAATGCTGACTCCCGGGAAATGATGGTTTGGCTGACCCATCACTATATAAAGTATATGCTAACACATCAAAGCACAACACTTCGTGCTATAAAATTCGCTTATAGCGGATGGCTTGCTTCTGTTAGAGCTAAAGCCTGCCAATGGGTTCCAGTACCCCGGCCGCTAAGCCGACCTGGCCTGCACGTTGCCCTCCTATATATTAGAGATTCCAGATGAAGATAGTTGCGGACGAAAATATCCCGTTAGTTGAAGCATTTTTCCAGGATCTTGGCGAAATTCGCCGTTTACCCGGTCGACAAATGCGTCCTGAAGACGTTGCAGATGCTGATGCACTGCTGGTCCGTTCAGTTACACGGGTAGATGAGGGCCTGCTAGGCGGGAGTTCTGTTAAGTTCGTAGGCACCTGTACCATCGGTGTGGATCATCTTGATGCAGGCTATTTTGCTGGCCAAGGCATCCGCTATGCCAGCGCTCCCGGCTGCAACGCGAATTCGGTGGTGGAGTACGTTTACGCGGCCTTGTCCTATCTGAATGTTAATTGGCTGCCCCGCACAGTAGGAATCATCGGTTGTGGAAATGTCGGTGGGCTGCTGTATCGCCGTTTACGTACTCAGGGGGTTAAATGTTATTGCTATGACCCTTTCCTTACCCTCGAGCAGAACCCGGATCTGGCGAGTCTTGAAGAGGTATTGGCCTGTGACATCATTAGTATGCATACGCCCCTGACGAGGGAAGGGGCACATCCCACTTTTCACCTGATTGGCCCGCAGGAGCTTGAGCAATTGAAGCCGGGAGCTGTGTTATTGAACTGTGGCCGCGGCCCGGTGATCGATAATCAGGCGCTCTTGAAACATCTTCAGGTGGACCGGGATTTACAGGTGGTCCTTGATGTGTGGGAACCGGAGCCGGATATTTCTCAACCGCTACTGGCGCGAGTCGCTTTGGGTACGCCACATATCGCCGGGTATAGTTATGACGGCAAGCTCAAGGGTGCCGAGATGATTTATCAGGCGTTATGCCGCCATCTGGCTATCGAACCGCAAAAGGCGGTGAGCGATCTTGTTCCCATCCTTGCTGATAATCGTCTTTCCGTTGTCGCTGCTGACCCATGGGATGCGGTCCGCCAGCTCATTCCTCAAGTGTATGACATTGCAGCTGACGATCAGCGCTTGCGGGAATTGTCTTTGAACGCTGCGGCTGGCTCAGCAAACTTTGCCGCCGGTTTTGATCTGCTGCGCAAACATTATCCGGTCCGCCGTGAATTTCACAATTATCGTGTTGATCACCCTAAAGCGGGGGAGTGGCTGGGCGCGCTGGGTTTCCAGAGTTTTTAACCTTCTTTCACATTAAAGCTTATATGTTTCGATTAGGTGTAATTGTCAATCCTTATGCTGGCTTAGGCGGTACGGTGGGGTTGAAAGGCAGTGACGGGGCGGAGACGGTTGCTGAGGCCATCAGTCGCGGTGCGGAGCCGCGGGCGATGGCGCGAATGCAGCGCGCGCTGGAGGTGTTATTGCCTTGGCGGGAGCAGCTGCAGCTGTACGGATTTTCTGGCGATATGGGTGAGTCCTGCGCAGCGGCTCTAAATCTGCCCTATAGCGTAGTCGGACATCCAGCCGGATCGGTTACGTCTGCTCAGGATACCTGTGCAGCAGCCCAGGCTCTGTTGACTCAGGGAGTCGACCTGATCCTATTTGCCGGTGGCGACGGCACTGCGCGCAATATTGCAGACGCCGTAGGCGTGCGCCAGGCAGTTTTGGGTGTGCCCTCGGGTGTGAAGATGCACTCGGGGGTTTATGCCATAACGCCAGAAAGCGCGGGTCAGATAGTGCAGTTACTGCTGGAGGGGAAGCTGGTTCCGATCGCGGAACAGGATGTGAAAGACATTGATGAAGAGGCATTTCGGGCAGGGCAGGTGCGCGCACGCTTTTATGGCACATTGCTGGTACCCGAAGCTCCGCAGTTTTTGCAACAGGTCAAAAACAGTGGTGCACAGGTAGATGAATTGACACAAATTGATGTGGCAAGCGAGGTTATTGAGCATCTCGAAGATGATGTTCTGTATATCGTGGGTCCGGGATCCACCACACAAGTGTTATTACAGCAGATGAACCTGGATGGAAGCTTGTTAGGTGTGGATTTGTTATTTAATCAGCAATTACTAGCGAAGGATGTAACCTCAGTGGATATCCGTGAAGCCATGGATCAACATTCGGACGTGCGGATCATCATCACCGCAATTGGCGGACAGGGGCACATCATCGGGCGCGGCAACCAACAGTTAACACCGGACATTTTGCAGCGCGTTGGCAAAGAAAATATTCAGGTCATTGCCACTCGTGAAAAAATTCTTGCGCTTGAAGGACGGCCGTTATTAGTCGACAGCAATGATCCCGAGCTGGATCAGGCGTTCACCGGCTATCTTCCGGTGGTGACTGGTTACCGGGAGCGAATCATGTACCCTGTGGGCTTCCAGAAACCAGCCAACGATCAATCATCTGTTTCGTGAGTCTTATGCAACCCATATTAGCCCGTCTTCAGCGATTACAAACGCGTTTTGTGCAACAGGAGTCTGCCCCAGCTTCAACCACCGTGGATAGCTTTCGTCTGTTTCACGGTCGCGGTAAAACGACACCGGACCTCGAATTTTTATGTATCGATTTTTTTCAACCGATACTGCTGCTAACCTGCTATCAAGAACCACCCTCGCAATGGATTGATGATTTTCTGCAGCAGGCTGAATCACTCTTCATGCCACATATTCAAGCAGTGCTGGTACAGCACCGACATGTTACCGGCGCACCCTCTCAAGTAGTTTGGGGCCAATTGCCGGATAAGGTTTATGCACAACGTGGAAATTTGCGGTTTAATTTAAATCTCGGGCAGCAACAAAATACCGGTTTTTTTCTTGATATGGAGCCAGGCCGTCAATGGCTGGAAGAAGTCGCTCCGGGTACACGCGTACTGAATTTGTTTGCTTACACCTGCGCATTTTCCGTGGTTGCCATTGCCGCCGGGGCGGAGCGGGTGGTTAATGTTGATATGAGCAGCAGGGCACTGCAGATTGGGCGTGATAATCACATGCTTAACCAACTCGATAAGCGCGCCGCTGAATTCCTCGCTGAGAATATTCTTAAATCCTGGGGGCGCATCAAGCGGCGAGGACCGTATGATGTGGTCATCCTTGATCCACCCTCCTATCAGCCCGGCAGTTTTATAGCGCAGAAAGATTATGCTCGTCTGGTGCGGCGGTTGCCTGAGTTGATGCCACAGGGAGGTTTGGTGTTAGCATGTTTGAACGCGCCTGAATTAACGACTGAGTTTTTGCTGGATATCTTTACGCGGGAGTGCCCAGACTGCGTCTATCAGCAACGTCTTGCGCCCTCTGCGGATTTTCCTGATATAAACCCGGAGCAACAATTAAAACTGTTGGTGTTTCGTTTGCCCGCATCGAATCATACTGATGATGGTGCTTCGCAATAAAGACCGCAAATGTTGACGGTGGAAGCGGTTAATTTTGCTGTTAGTTACCCACCTTGTTGAATAAAGAACGGGTGGTGCGGTGCCTGGGTTTTCTTGATAACCTATGATCATATTCTGTTAAAAATAATGATTTCTGAGGCTACAGGTATGGTTCAGGTCACCACCAAAACCCGTGAATGGCATCATGTCACCCGGGATGAATTCCAGCAAGAAATTGTCCCGCTGTATCGCCCCGCCGTTATTCGTGGATATTTCAAACAATGGCCTGCTGTTGCGAAACAGCAAGAGTCTGCTTCGGCTTTAGCTGATTACATTAAGTCGTTTGATCAGAAGAAAAATGTAGTGACCTATTGCGGCGATCCATCCATTCAGGGCCGTTTCTTTTACCAGAATGATATGCAGGGTTTTAATTTCGAACGTATTACCGAGAAATTTGATGATGCAATTCGGCGGATACTGTCGCATATCGATAATCCGAATCCCCCCGCGGTTTATTCAGGTGCGATTTCCATTGAGGAAAATATTCCTGGTTTTGCCACAGAAAATCGCTGTGATATTGCAGGAAAGACGGCAGTAGCAAGAATCTGGATGGGTAACGCCGCCATAGTCTCAACCCATTACGACATGTTGGATAATATCGTCGCCGTCGTGTCGGGGCGTCGTCGGTTTACGTTGTTTCCACCGGAACAGCTGAAAAATTTATATGTAGGCCCTGTCGATTTCACACTTTCCGGTCAACCGGTGAGTATGGTTCAGCTAAATGATCCGGATTTTGATAAGTACCCGCGCTTTCAGAAAGCACTTGCAGCAGCAGAAGTGGCAGAGCTGGAGCCGGGCGACGCATTATTTATTCCAAAGCTTTGGTGGCATCACGTGGAGTCGCTGGATCGTTTTAACATGATCGTTAATTACTGGTGGAATAATACGGAGCTTGGGCCGGACATGCCGTTTACCACCATGATGCATGGTCTCATTTCCATCAGCCATTTACCGAAACCAGAGCGAGACGCGTGGCGAGCGTTCTTTGATCATTATGTGTTTCAAGTGGACGGAGATCCTGTATCCCATATTGCGCCAGAACACCGCGGCGTGCTCGGGCAGATCACACCGGAACTCTACAAAAAGATTAAAGGCTACGTACTTTCACTGTTGCGTTAAACAACGGTTAGTTAAGCCGCGGATTAATCTGTGGATTGATCCGCGGCTTTTCACCATTTAAGCGCTTAATTTTTTATTCTTCTTGTCGATCAGCGTGTACACATGTCCGAATGAGGTAAGCATGGTATAGATAGGCCGTAGATAACCAAGTGAGTGCAGCTCTGCGATAACTTCACCTGATAGCGAGTTCAGCCTGCTTTCATCGATCGCATAAAATCCTTGAATTTGACGCTGTTCCTGATTAATAAACTCGATCTTTAAGGTGGCTGGCGCAATCAGATTCAGTTCCAGCAGTTTGTTGATAAATAACTGCGTGTCGGCATAACCGTCTTTGAGTGCTTTGAGTATTGAAGTCATTTTCTCAAGATAGGGCGTTGGAAAACCTCGCTCATTAAATAACGCTTCTCCATTTTCCTCTTGTACACGAGGATCTGATGTATCAATAAAGACAACATTCTCGGCTTCCGTATTGTCGTTGCCGGTTGGCTTATTCTGCGTTCCCACCATAAAAGGCTGACGCATGATGTTCAGCGGCACGTATAACGCATTCCACTGTTTGTTTTCAATAAACAGATTTTCGCCTTCGTCAAAACCAAAAACGGCTACGCAAACGAAACCGCCAGTTTCCAGGCTTTTGGTAAAAAGGAGCGGGTATTCAAGCGCTAGTTGTGGGAATTCCTGCAGAACAACAGAACTGTTGCGAAGGGTGGATTTTTCACTTATCAGTTCGTTTCTGACCCGCAGGTTTTTATGATCTTTGCTGTTTAATAATGCTGGGTTACTCATATCGGGCTCGCTGAATTAACTATTATTAGATGATGCTTTCAGAAAGGATGGCTTCTGATACCGAGTTCTGCTTGAGATCTTCACTGCGCAGTGCAGGTCTTTTTATATTTTCTGGAAACCGTATTGATGCACTTTTTTCAAGAGTTCACGATGTCGCGGTAGAGTCGATACCGTTTTTTGAATTAATCTTTCATTCTCCCGAATTTGTTGCTGTGCAAATTCAATTTCTGCTGGGGCTAGTGAGATATGATCCGTATGGGTTTTGAATCCCATACCATAAAGCACATATTGATAGCTTGCGGCTGGAAAAACTTCGCAGCGGCTGGTGAAATCGTGATCCCAAGGGTGTTGATAGCGCCACAGTTCCAACAGCTCTTTTAAACTATCTGGAATGGTAGCGGGATCGCGATTATCGATCCAGAAATCGTTATCGGTTCGCTTGCTTAAAATATAGTGCAATTTCAGAAAGTCGATGATTCGATCCCAATGATATAAAAACGTATTGTTAAAACGCTTGGCAATGGTATCCATTACTTCCCGACAGCGCGGTAACTGGTCGCTTATCATCTCTGCGGCGAGCTCCACGAGTACCAGCGCCGACGATTCTAACGGCTCAAGAAACCCTGAAGACAGGCCGACGGCGACACAGTTATTTTTCCAGAATATTTGGCGATGGCCTGAATGAATAGGGATCTTGCGCATGCTTAACTTGCCCGCGCCTTTACCAACGGTTGATTCAAGATAATCTGCTAAAACCTGCTCCGCTCTTTCGTCGTTGGTGTACTTGCTTGAATACACATAGCCAATGCCACGGCGGGATTGCAGGCCTATGTCCCAAACCCATCCGGCTTCTTGTCCGGTAGAAATCGTATGGGAAGCAATATCCGCATTTTCGTCAGCATAGGGTGCCTGTACCGCAAGCGCACTATCAATAAAAAGTACGTCACTCTTATCAATGAAGGGAACCTGAAAATGCTCGCCTAGCAGTAATGAACGGAAAC
This sequence comes from uncultured Cellvibrionaceae bacterium, assembly GCA_964448175.1. Taxonomy (GTDB): domain Bacteria; phylum Pseudomonadota; class Gammaproteobacteria; order Pseudomonadales; family Cellvibrionaceae; genus Cellvibrio. Next base: position 28,954 of record CAYUVQ010000029.1, read on the forward strand.
CGGTGCAATCAATAAACAGATCGCCTGCGATATCACCGTTCGACTGGGTAGAAACCGAAGCAATGTCACCGTTCTGCGCTGAGTTGATTTTAATTACGTTGTCGGATACGTAGCGCACGCCCAGTTGGTTGAGACAGTGCTGTTTTAAAAACTCTGAAAATTTTGCGGAGTTGAGGTGGTAAGCGTAATTGGCTACAGCTTCGTATTCGGGGGTAGTGACGGCTTTAGGGGCTAATCCGTTTTCACAGAGTGCTTCCTGGAAACAGGTAGCTTGTGAAAATGACTTCCCCTGACTTTTTAATTGCCAATAGGGGGCAAGATTCCCTTTTAAAAAACCGGTGGGCAATACTAAAGGGTGGTAGTAAAAATCATTCTCTGATCCATCAACCCACTTCGCGAACTTTGCTCCCTGTTTAAAAGCGGCATCACATTCGCGTAAAAAAGCAGTCTCGGATATTCCCATCTTTCGCAGGGTGCCGCGCATAGTGGGCCAGGTTCCTTCGCCAACACCAATAGGTTTAATATCCGGTGATTCAATCAAGGTGACTTTAACACCGAATTCAGAAGCAGCATGATGTTTTGCTGCAATGGTTCCTGCAGTGATCCAACCTGCTGTTCCACCACCAACGATAACAATGGATCTAAGGGGAGTCGTCATAGCGCATCACCTGAAAGCTAAAAAATTCACATTGATGATACAAGCATTAGAGTAAAAAGACCGCCAAAAGGCGGTCTTTTTATCCGATTTTCTAGAATAATTTTTTACTTCTAGAAGCTTGCGCGGACGCCAAGAGCATAACGAGCGCCGGTGGAGATGGCTTCGTAAAGTTGCTCTTCGTAACGACCATGTGAACGATAACCTTCACCAGAAATGTTGATACCTTCCAACAGGATGGTGACGTTATCGGTAATGTCGTAGCTCATGCTGAAATCCCACTGACCGTAGTCTTCAACAATAACCGCATCACCGCCCTG
>CAYUVQ010000030.1:0-22655 GCA_964448175.1 uncultured Cellvibrionaceae bacterium
GTTTACTTTTTTACATAAACGCTTCTTCTTTGTATCGGTTTAAGAAAAGCCGCTTGTCGCAATCCCGCTACGCGGGCCGTGAATGGCTCCATGCTCCATCAAAAATGCTACACCTTTAAAGTCTCGTTGAGATATTCGGGTGCAAAAGAAAAGATCTCTCCACGACTTCGTTGATGAAGCTTTGGAGAGAAGTCCTCATGCTCCCAGTTACCCTTGTCCCCGAGTGCGATTGCTGTGGGGGCGGGCGTTTTCTTCGGTAAAGGTGATGATGGCGTCGGCAATATCTTTCTTGGTGGCGGCCTCAATCCCTTCCAGACCCGGTGATGAATTCACCTCCATCACCAGCGGACCGCGACTGGAGCGCAGCAGATCCACTCCCGCAACATGAAGGCCCATGGTTGTCGCCGCCTTGATCGCGGTACGTCGTTCGGTGGGGGTAAGCTTGGTGATCTTGGCTGTGCCGCCTCGGTGAAGGTTGGAGCGGAATTCGCCTTCCTGCGCGGTACGTTGCATAGCGGCAACAATCTTGTTGCCGATTACGAAACACCGCACGTCGCTGCCGCCAGCCTCCTTGATAAATTCCTGCACCAGAAATTCCGCGCGCAACTCCCGGAATGCCTCGATCACACTTTCTGCCGCCTTGGGTGTTTCCGCCAGGACGATGCCACGTCCTTGAGTGCCTTCACACAGCTTGAGTACCAGCGGTGTACCACCTACAAGCTTTATCAGCTCTTTAGTGTCGTGGACGTTGTAAGCAAAGCTGGTTTTTGGCAGGCCGAGACCTTTGCGGGAAAGCAGTTGCAGCGCCCGTAATTTATCCCTCGAGCGACCCAAAGCCACAGACTCTGTCAGGCAGTACACCCCCATCATTTCAAACTGGCGGATGACGGCTAAACCATAATGCGTCACCGACGCACCGATACGCGGGATGACGGCATCGAATCCTTCGAGCTTATTGCCCATGTACCAGATCGCCGGGCTGGAGGACGTAATGTCCATATAGCACTTGAGGATATCAATAACGTGCATCTCGTGGCCGCGCTTCACTCCGGCCTCTACCAACCGGCGGGTAGAATAGAGACGGCGGTTACGGGACAGTATGGCAATTTTCATAGAATGACCGAGGGTTAGAAAGAAGGGTTGTATAAAGGAAAGTTACGCTGGGCGTAGCAGACTGAGGCCGTAATTTATACGGGTGGTTCATTCTTGTTGCCGCCCAGGGCAAACGATCTGGAGCTGTCTACGACATATCCCTGCCGCAGGGCGCTGCGGCCCAATAGCATCCGAAATCGCATGTTCTCCCGATCCGTCAGGGTGACTTCAATAGTTAACGCTTTATCCTTGAGTTTCACAGTGGTTTCGATAACAAAGCGCCATTCTCTGTGGCCACCGGAGTCAGTGACCTGGCGCCGATCTTTGACCGGCGCTTCGCACTCTATAACGTTGTCAGTCCGCCCCTGTAGCGGATGCAGCCCGAACCTGACCCAGGCTTGTCCGTTCCGTTCAAAGGGCGTGACATAGTATGCGTGCAGGGCACTGGTCTTGGCCCCGGTGTCCACCTTGGCTTTGATGCGGGTATTGGAAAAGTCGGTCAGCGTGACCCACTCCCGCCAACCGACAAGCTGCTGTTCTCTGGTGGTCACGCTTATTCCTCAAAAGATTCCGAGCCGGATTTGCCGGGCATGATTGGATGCGGTTTTTACTTGGCTCAGGTCAGCCGGTAAACTGAAAAATATTATTCATATCGACAAATTTTTTTTGCTTTGTTTGGCGTCAGAGCTATGATAAATAGCGCGGGACAAACTGCCGGAGCCGGTAAACGGCCATGGTGGGTGTCAATCGGCAGCCCTTCATTGGGCTGACATAGTCCCGGTTGTGGTTGTAGTCATAGTATTCATAGTAGTTGCTTTAACTTCCCTATATCTGTCGATTCTGGAGTAGTTGTATGTCTGTCGATGAACATAGCCCTGCTGATACTGATTTACTGAACGATGTGATCGATATCGACGATGACGAGCAGCCCAAGCTCACCGGCAAAGAAGCGAGCCAGCACATGCTCGAAATGCGCCGCAAGATTGAGGACCGGTTGGAGCGTCGCCGTCTCAAGGACCAACTCGGCTTTGATGACCTGTCCGAGCTGGATTTTTAATTAAACCCACGCCTTTGTTTCCGGTTAACTGACCAGCCCGAACCCGCCGCCGGCCAGTTAACCTCTCGCTTTTCTTCCAGCCGTCAGTGTTGCAGATCCCTATTTGAATTGCGCCAGCACCGGCGCCAGAGCCGTGTCCTGTTCCCGCCCGGCTTTATAGACTAGATAGATCGGCTGAACAAAGCGCGGTGCGTCCACCACTCGGGTAAATTCATGATGCGCGGGCAGATAGGCGGAGGCTGGTATCTCGTTCATAAAGCGCATGGCCAGGGCGGCCTCTGTGGTCCGCAAGCGGGGCGCCATACCCGGCACCCGCTTATCGTGGAACGCGGCAAATGCAGCACTCCATTCTACAAACAGGTACGGCAGCGGCACGGACGCAGGTTCGGCGCTATGGGAGCTGCACAGCACCAGCTCCTGTTCAGCCACTTTAATCGCATGTAGCTCAGGGTGGTGAGGCAGGTCTAACAGCAGCGCCAGATCCAGTTGCTGAGCGAGGATTTGTGCGATCAACTCCAGGTGGGGCAGGGACTCGACCAGGACGCCCCGGTTAGCTGTCAGCTTGAGCAGCCCGTGAATCACCGTGGGCAGTTCACATTGCCAGACCGACGCCAGCGCCCCGATCGTCAAGCGGTTTTCCGGCTCCAGCTTGATCGAGAGATCTTCCAGTGTTTCTGACCAGGCCTGCAACAGCTTTCTGGCATGAGGCAGCAGGCGTTCCCCTTCCGGGGTCATCTGGATGTTGCCCCGGATGCGGTGCAGCAGGGTGACGCCCAACATCTGCTCAAGCTGGCGAATCCGCGCGCTGACGGCCGCAGGCGTCAGAAACAGATTGTCCGCTGCGCGCCCAAAGTGGCGTACCTGGGTTACTTCAATAAACGTTTTGAGCAGCTCGATATCCATAGACAACAGCCTTAGGGCAATGGCAGGGCCAGCGGAATGTACACCGAGGCTCCCGGCGAGGCAATGTGGCTGGCTCGTGGATGCCGGTGAATGGGATGCAGCACCAGTTAAAAGACTAAAAAGGATGTAAACACGGAAAAGAAGCGAGGCGGGAGCACAAGAAGAAATAAAAATCCCTTTTGCTGATGCCCAGCAAAAGGGATTTTTTTAAACACCGGATGACTACAGCTGATATTCGCTGCGATTCACCGGGGCATTATCCTGCAGCCATTTGTCCACTTCCTGCACATCCGCCGGAGTCAGCATGCCGGCTGCTTCGCGCAGTTGAATGGTGTTGATGATGTAGTCATACAACGCGGTCGCATAGTCGCGGCGTGCCTGGTACAACTGACGTTGGGATTGCAGTACTTCAACCAGGTTGCGGGTTCCTACTTCATAACCGGACTGGGTTGCTTCAAGAGCGCTCTGACTGGACACAATCGCCTGCTTGCGCGCCTGTACCCGCGCAACGCCGGTTTCTACCGACAAGTGCAGCGCGCGGGTGGACTGGATGATGCTGCGCTGCGTGTTGTTAAAGATTTCCTGGGACTGGGTAGCCTGTGCCAGAGTCTGACGGCGCTGGGCGGAAACACGGCCACCGCTGAAGATCGGCACATTTAAAGTGACACCCACCGATGTTCCTTCAGTGTTGAGATCCTGCGGAACTCCGTAGCGCTCACCATCATCGTCGTAATCACTGTAACCCAGTGAGGCGGTGACTGTTGGAAGATGTCCGGCTCGCGCACCTTTAGCAACCTGCGACGCTGCGTCAGCGGCCAGCCGGGCGGCTTTCAGAGAGTAGTTGTTTGTTAGCGAAAACTTGACCCATTCATGGCGATCAGCGGGTACCGGCTCAACCACCGGAAATTGTGGTGCCAGTGGTGCGATCTGCTCGTGGCTTTGACCGGTCAGTACTTCCAGTGCTTCGAAATTGATATTCAGATTACCGCGCGCTTCCAGGGTGGCGGCGGTAGCACTGTCGTACGCTGCCTGGGCTTCATGAACTTCGGTAATGGCCGTCAGGCCCACTTCAAAGCGCTGGCGGGTCTGCTCCAGTTGATGCGACAACGCATTGGCTTCAGCCATGGTGGCTTCCAGTGTGTCCACGGAGCGCAGTACATTGAAATAGGCTTCTGCCACCCGCACGATCAGGCTCTGTTGGGCTGCGCCAAATTGTGCTTCAGCTTGCTCGCTCAGTTTTACGCCTTGCTTATAGGTGTACCAGGAGGCCATGTTAAACAGCGGCTGCTGCAGTGAAATTTCCCAGCCGGTACGCGTGGAATTGACATTTCCAACATTGGAGCCGCCGGGGTTGGGAAGAGTGGGGTCAGGAAGAACGGGTGTGCTGCCGTTGTTGGAAATATCGTTATCGGTTTCCGCATAAGTTGCACTGGCATTAATTTGTGGCAATAAGCCGGCGCGATTCAAATTACGCAATTCCTGAGCTGCTTCATATGCAGCAATGTCTGCTTTCAGTTGTGCATCATTCTTGAGTGCAAGCTCATAGATTTCCAGCAAGCTGTTGGCGCTGGCCGTAAGCGGGCCAAAGCTGAACAATCCAACCAACAGATAGAGTTTTGTTTTCTTCATAGAGGTGTCCAAGGTAAAAATCGTCCAATAAGCAAACGCATAGCAGCGGTGAGTGTAGCGAGTTGCGCTGGGGTGGTCGAGCGGGCACTTTAACCCAGCAAGTTAAAAAGAGTAAACATGACGAATGTCATTAAGTGCAACCATGATCCCCGCGCAGTTCAAGCAGATCCCAACATCTTGGTTATCGCCCGTAAGGCTACGAGACGGTTATTAAGACTGCATTAACCGTCAATCCGGATTCATCTGCCGATGAAAAAAACCGCTGATGCGGCCGTGCAATCGTGCGCGAACCGGTGGTTGAATTTTCACTCGGTTCAACGGTGGGCGCGAGTATGACGTGTATGAATGTCAGATGCTGTCAGGAGTTGATGCATGACGTGCCCCAGCGACCTCGCTTTACATGCCCCACTGAGTTCACTAGACTGCCTCCCATTCTTGTCGGGGTGCTGATTTAGGCTGAGATATACCCGTCGACCTGATCCGGTTAGTACCGGCGTAGGAAACGAGAGCAACGAGATTCAAGTTTATTCCCCCGGTGTCAGTGCCGTCTTGTCCTCCTGCCGTTTCCGCGCCTTTATCATCACCAGCGGAACTGCCATGACTTCACCTACTTTCGAACAATCTACTCCTATTGCTCTGACAATCGCCGGCAGTGATAGCGGCGGCGGTGCCGGTATTCAGGCTGATCTCAAAGCATTTTCAGCGCTCGGCGTGTTTGGCTGCAGCGCCATTACTTCCTTAACGGCCCAGAATACGCTCGGCGTGCAAGGCGTGTGGCCGGTGCCGCCGGAGTTTGTACGCAAGCAGATTCATTCGGTACTCACAGATATTCCTGTCGCTGCCATCAAAACCGGCATGCTGGCGCAGGCCGACATTATTCATGCGGTTGCGGACAGTCTGCTGGAATACGCTGGCGTCCCGGTGATTGTTGATCCGGTGATGATCGCCACCAGTGGCGATCGTTTGCTGGCTGAAGATGCGATTCAGGCACTGATCTCCCGTTTGCTGCCACGTGCAACTTTAATTACCCCCAATCTTTATGAAGCCGCCGCGTTGCTGAATGACGTGCCGGCACAGACACAGGCAGAGCGTCTGCGGCAGGCAGAACAATTACGTGAGCTGGGTGCGGCTGCGGTGTTGATTAAAGGCGGCCACGGCAACGAAGCCCAGGCCGACGATTTGCTGTTGAGCGACGCAGGCATGCAGATTTTTTCTGCACCGCGACTCACCACGCACAACACCCACGGCACCGGTTGCACGCTGGCTTCGGCCATTGCGGCCGGCATGGCCAAAAAACTCTCTTTGCATGAGGCTGTTGGTCAGGCCAAGACTTATCTGCACCAGGCATTGACGCGCGCGGATGAATTACACATCGGGCAAGGCGCAGGACCCGTCCACCACTTCCATCCATTTTATTAATAACCAAGCCAGATATGACTGGTATCAATGAGGGAACCCTATGAACAGCAACCAGAATCTCGCCGAAAAAATCCTGAGTGAAAGCGCTCAGGTGGATGTCGCTTCCATTCAGCCGTTTACCGGCTCACAAAAAATTTATGTGCAGGGTTCACGGTCTGACCTGCGGGTGCCCATGCGGGAAATTTCCCTTGCTGATACACCTACAGCATTTGGGGGTGAAAAAAATCCTCCCGTGCGTGTATACGATACCTCCGGCCCTTACACGGACCCCAGTGTTCAAATCGATTTGCGTCAGGGACTGCCCGATGTGCGCACCGTCTGGATTGAAGAGCGTAACGATACCGAGATTCAAACAGATACCTCATCAACGTTTACCCGGGAGCGTCTTAATGATCCGAAGCTGGCGCACCTGCGTTTTAATCTGACGCGCCAGCCACGCCGTGCCAAAGCGGGGATGAACGTTTCGCAAATGCACTATGCCAAAAAAGGCATCATCACCCCCGAGATGGAATACATCGCGATACGCGAAAACATGGCGCTGGCGCAGGCGCGTGAGCTGGGTGTGTTGAATCAGCAGCATAAAGGAATGAGTTTCGGTGCAAGCATTCCTGATGAAATTACGCCGGAATTTGTCCGCGATGAAGTTGCACGTGGCCGCGCTATTATTCCGGCCAACATCAATCACCCGGAATTGGAGCCGATGATTATCGGGCGTAATTTTCTGGTAAAAATCAACGGCAACATCGGCAACTCCGCCTTGGGTTCCTCAATTGAAGAAGAAGTGGAAAAACTCACCTGGGGCACGCGCTGGGGCGCGGACACGGTGATGGATTTATCCACTGGAAAAAATATTCATGAAACCCGTGAGTGGATTATCCGCAACTCCCACGTGCCCATCGGTACAGTGCCGATTTATCAGGCACTGGAAAAAGTGGATGGTGTTGCCGAAAATCTCACTTGGGAAATTTTTCGCGATACGTTAATTGAACAGGCCGAGCAGGGCGTCGATTATTTTACGATTCACGCCGGCGTCCTGCTGCGTTACGTCCCGCTGACGGCGAAGCGCGTGACCGGCATTGTATCGCGCGGTGGTTCTATTATGGCGAAATGGTGTCTTGCGCATCACAAAGAAAATTTCCTATACACCCATTTCGACGACATCTGTGAAATCATGAAAGCCTACGATGTCAGTTTTTCATTGGGTGATGGCTTGCGTCCCGGCTCTATTGCCGATGCCAACGATGAGGCACAATTCGGTGAACTGGAAACGCTCGGTGAATTAACCAAGATTGCCTGGAAGCACGATGTGCAGGTAATGATTGAAGGGCCGGGTCACGTGCCGATGCACATGATCAAAGAAAATATGGAAAAACAATTGGAGGTGTGTGACGAAGCACCTTTCTACACCCTTGGCCCGCTGACGACTGACATCGCACCGGGTTATGATCACATCACCTCGGGCATCGGTGCCGCCATGATCGGCTGGTACGGTTGCGCCATGCTATGTTACGTCACGCCGAAGGAGCATCTGGGGCTGCCGAACAAAGACGACGTGAAAGAAGGCATTATTACCTATAAGATTGCTGCCCATGCGGCGGATCTGGCGAAGGGCCATCCCGGTGCGCAGCTGCGTGATAACGCCTTGTCCAAAGCCCGTTTTGAATTCCGTTGGGAAGATCAATTTAATCTCGGTCTTGACCCGGATACCGCGCGCTCTTATCACGATGAAACGTTACCCAAGGAATCAGCCAAGGTGGCGCACTTCTGTTCCATGTGTGGTCCGAAGTTCTGCTCCATGAAAATTACGCAGGAAGTGCGTGACTACGCTGCGCAGCACGGTACGGACATCTCTGCTGTCGGCGAAGATCAGGTGGTCCGGATGATCGACGTTGAAGCAGAAATGAAACAGAAATCCCGTGAGTTTTTACAACAAGGTGCCGAAATTTATCAAAAAGTTTAACCTTGCATTACACGATATCTCGCCCATGCAGGTCGGATCAGCTGCGATGCATCCTGATCCGACGCCTCCTCAGGTTCACCAATGAACAGGCCCAGCCCATGATTGATAAACCTCTCTCCAGCTGTAATGATGTAGATGTTTTCAATTCGGTTTTTGCGGGGTTCACCAACTCCGTAGGTCGGATTAGATACGGAACGCATCGTAATCCGACGCTTCGCTTAGTCTAGAAGCGAGCAGTCTCGAAACGAACAGTTTTACAAATGAGCAGGCCACCCCATGATTAATAAACCCCTCTTCACCCGCGATGACGTAAAAGTCGTGCGTCGTGAAGAACTCTATAAACGTTTCTTCCGTGTTGAAAAAGTCTTTCTTCGCCACAAACTCTTCAAGGGTGGGTGGGGCAAAGAAATAGGGCGTGAGCTGTTTGTGCGTGGTGAAGCGGTCGCGGTGGTGCTTTACGATCCGCTGCATGACTTAATCGGAATGGTCGAACAGTTTCGCGTGGGCGCCATGAATGAACCTCACGGCCCCTGGTGTTATGAAGTGGTTGCGGGCATGTTGGAAGAGGGCGAAACACCGGAAGAGGTGGCTCGTCGTGAACTCATCGAAGAAGCCGATGTCACCCCCTACGCAATGGAGTACATCTGCAATTATCTATCCAGCCCCGGCGGCAGCGATGAGAAGCTGCATCTCTACTGCGGCCTTTGTGACCTGAGTCAGGCCGGTGGGATATATGGCTTGCCGGAAGAAGGTGAGGACATTCGTCTGCACGTGTTTGCAGCGGAGGATGTCTTTGCTGAACTTCTCGGTGGGGCATTTAACAATGCTGCAGCGTTGATCTGTTTACAATGGCTGCAGTTGAATCGGCCGCGCCTGCAGGCGCAAAATGTCAAATCGGTGGATTGACTTCATTCCGCACCTGACTAACACTTGATTCAGGATGAATATTTTTGTGTCAGCCCGCGCTCGTCGCGGGCTGTGTCGTCTTCCTTACTGAACCTTGTCTATGTATACACTTCGCCTCAACAGGCTCAAGCCTGAACATGCCACTTATCGGGAACCTTATAAGGTGGATTTTCCTTTGCAGATGGCAGAGTGCGAAGCCAATTATCTGCGTTTACAAAAACTCGTTGCGGACCTGGCTCTGGATGAATATCGCTTTACCGTTACACGTGGGCGCCAGGAGTGGTTGCAGATCCTGCGGGTAATTGAACGCTCCCCTTATACCACGACGTTCCAGTTCCGCCAGTCGCCGATCGCGCCGGTTACCCGCTGGTTGCAGATGCCGTGTCTGACGTTGCGGATGTACCACGACGCTAAGGTCGCTGAAGTATTGGCGTGGGAGGGACACAAACGTTTGCGGCCGCGCTATGAGTACCCTAATCAGGCGATGTATCACAGTGACGAGAAATTGCAGATCAATCAGTTCCTGGGCGAATGTCTGTCGTTATGTCTGGGGCAGGGGCGTAGTGTGGACAGCGTAATGCCGGCGGGGTAAGCGCCGGCAGTACTGCAGCTTTAGTGTTTTCCTTCCTTGGTATTGATCAGCTCCAAAATATTGCTGATCTCCTCGGCATCGCAGGATGCGTGAACGCGATCACGCAATCTGTAAGGCACTCTCCCTTTCGGTGTGATTAATAAGCCGTGCCGGTGTTTTACCGCAGGTAATCTTGTGGACAAAGTTGTAACGCAACTTGTGATAGTCGCTCGCCGGATTATCAAAAATGGCTTTCATCTGCCGCAGCTCGGCAGTGCGATAGGTTTCCAGCGGCTGCACACATTCATCGGCAATACGGCGCTGCTGTTTTTGTTCCAGCGTAGCAAAAAATATTTTATCCCGGGTTAATTCTTCACAGGCTTTTTGCAGCGTCTGGTGATACAGGTCCCAGTCCTCTGGCAGTACCTGATCAACCATCCCGATGGATCTGGCAACGCCTGCCAGGATCGGCATACATTGCGTAGTGAGTTCGTGAGCGAGATGCTGACCGACGCGTTTAGGCAAGAGATAAGTCCAGTATTCCGACCCGTAAAGGCCCATGGTCTGGTAATGAGGATTCAGAACCACCCCGTCACGCGCCCACACGGAATCGCAGGCTAGCGGCATGATGGCACCACCGGCACCGGCATTGTTGCGGAGCGCGGCCACAGTGATTTTATTATCCATGTGAATAATTTCATGGACTACATCATCAATGGCATTGATGTTCCGCCAGGACTCGTGCGCGGGATCGGCTGAAATTTCAATGCAGTTCAAGTGAATGCCGTTGCTCCAGAAATCTTCGCCGCCCAGTAAAGCAATCACGCGGACCTCATCCTGATTGCGCAACTCGCGCAGCGTTGCGAGCAATGCCATGCACTGTTCGGTATTCATTGCGCCGTTATAAAAATCAAAGGTGAGATAGGCAACGCCGTTTTTAATTTCGGTTTTGATGTCCTGTTGGACTTGGGAATCAAGCACCTTCAAATGTGCAAAATTTTCTGGATTATGAAATTGTTGGGTGACAACCTGTAAGGCCGGCAATTTAAAAAAAGTTTTCTCGCCTTGCTGTGCCAGTTTCATCTGGCGAATCCATACCGCACCGTCCCGCGTAGCGCGACAGACTGCTCCATCGCGATGACCAATTAAATCCCCCGGCCGTGCATCGGTACGGCGATATTCAGCGCGGGCACCGAACAGATAAACGGCATTGCCGGCAATATCATCCAGCACACCGGGGAAGCTGTCGGCTGCATTAATTTTTTTAACCACCGTGGTGGTATCGTCCGCGAGCCAATCAATTTTTCGCCAATCCTGACGCATAAGTGGTAAGCAAGTTCCTTTCACCTCGGGATTGCTGTAGTCGAGTGGGCGCGGCTGGAAATCCGGTTTTTGAATGGCTTGCAGAAGAATGCTTTTAATCTGAGCAACAGCGGTAGAGATAACTTCGCGGCGATAAATACTTGCTTTGGGCGCTTGTCGTAAAGGGAAATTCTGCGTGGCCCAGATATCACCCGCGTCCATCTCCGCATCGGCCTGCAACAAGGTCACGCCCCATTCGGGATGCTCCATATCAATGGCCCAGTCCAGCGAGGAGGGGCCACGGTCGCCCTCAATACCGGGATGAACAATCAGGCACAAATGCTGCCGCCAGATAGCCTCGGGGACACGGTGTTTGAGAAAAGGACAAATGATCAAGTCCGGTTGAAACTGCGCAACGGCGTCCTGCATGACTTCTTCGTTAGCGGAAAGCTCAATGGAGACGCGGTGATTCTCAGCCTCCAGCTCCCGATGCACCCGTTGACACATTCCGTTATAGGCTGAAGCAAACAATAAAATGTTCAAAGCAGATCCCTCCCAGTTTGGGTATAAGTAAGTGTTTGCGCGCTTGGGGCCGCAGAAAAAATACTTGCGTTGTCGTCACGTGCGTGACGACCGCGCAAATATTTTTCACAGGTCCCGGATTACAGTGGATGAGTTATGTTTTTGCGAAAGCTTCCTGTGGATCTCCCGGTTCTCCCAAATCCTCTTCCATGCGGTTGCTGAGCTGGTTCAAAGACATAATCAGACAGATGACCAGTAAGAACATACTGGCGCAGAAGATAAATAAGCCCATAGTCATGGGGCTCATGGAGTTTTCAATGATAAGCTGTTCAGCAGTATGGTCATGCACCATCGACATGGCAGCCATCCCCGTGTAATGCATACCGCACACGGCAATGGCCATTACCACGGCGCTGCCGAGCATTAACAGCGTACCCTGTAGATTTACCGCTAGCCATAAAGCGACAGTTGTTGCAATGATTGCAATCGCCAGAGAAACGCCGACCAATGTGCTGTCATATTTCATGGTGCCATGCATTACCATGGCTTCCATGCCGATGTAATGCATGGACGCGACGCCAAGACCGGCAAATAATCCTGCACCAAGTAAGCGTGCAATGGAGAGCTGACCCGCGACGGCGATGTAGAGGCCAATACCCACAGCTGCAACGGCAATGAACAACGAAAGGAAAGTCAGACCTGGTTTATAACCCACATCCATTGGCACTTGATAGGCAAGCATCCCGATAAAATGCATCGTCCAGATGGCGCCACCCCCGAGAGAAACGGCAGCGGCAACAATCCAGACCATGGAGGGCCCGGATTTTGAAGATTTCATTCCGTTAGTGATTTGTAGGCCGGTGAAAGCGCCAAAGACAGATACAAGAAAAGAGAGAATAACCAAAAACCAGTTGTAGCTTCCTTCCATTTCCATACTAAATTTTCCTCTTAAAAAAAATAAAACAAAATCTGGCGGTGCTGCGAAACTTCGTTCGCTAAAATTCTTTATAGATTCTAGTTAATCAAATGTAGCCTCCATAGATTAAATATTCATGTTTTTTTTAAAAAAATAATTTTTTGAAATTAAAAAAAATTGTAAAAGAGATGGAATTTTAAATGTGACGTAGTTTTTATAATGCGAGTAACTAAATGATTTACAATGAGTTTTTTCGCAATATCGCGCCACATAATTTCGCCGATTTCATCATTTTGACGCACAATTTAACAAAAAAATGAATCAAGTCTTTTGATGTTTGTTGCGCCATTATTTTTTATGTCGCAAAAATGTATTGCCGCGTCGCAACACTCATCTAGAATTGCTCATTACCAGTGCAGTGATTGCATTGGCGCATTTTTTTATTTTTTTATGCTGCGTTCGCGCAAGGATTAACATCAATGACTGCTCAAGCATCTTTAGTGAAGTCACCCGGCAGAGTCTTTTCTGTCGCGCTGGTGGGAGCAAGTGAACGAGATATAGAGATACTCGAACGCGTTTTTGGAATTACCCGGTACCGTCAACGGTGCTACAAACTGGTTGTCGTCAACGACGTGTCCTCCGCTGCTGAGCTGACCCGTGCGCTGGAATCCGACATTCACATCCTCAATGTCACAGATCCTAAAGCCATCGTTTATTGGCAGCGCTTTGCCGCTACTGTCAGCCGCGAAAAACGCAAGCCAGTGCTGCGCCTGGGACAAAAAATATCCGACGATAAAAATGCTTCGGAATTTATTATTCCCTGGCCTATCAATCCAGCGAAGTTGTTGCAGACCCTCGACAACTTCACCATTCGCCATCTGCATTATTACCCCGAGTTCCAGATTGGTTCTGAGGTGGAACCCTGTTCAGTGGTAGCCCATAACATCAAAGCCATAGGCACGACCACCGCACTGAAGCAGGACAGCCAGAAAAATCTTCGCGTACTGGTTGCCGATGACAGTCTCGCTGTACGGCGCCAGTTAACAATTGAATTCAACAGCATGGATGTTCAGCTGGATTCCGTCGCTGATGGCGATGCTGCCGTAAAAGCAACAGAGCGGGCAAAGTACGACGTTATTTTTCTGGATGTCGTCATGCCGGGGCTTGATGGCTACAGTGTGTGCAAAAATATTCGTCGTTCGACACTCAACAAAACCACGCCGGTCATCATGCTGACCAGCCGCTCGTCCAAATTCGATAAATTAAAAGGCATCCTGGCGGGGTGCGATACCTACCTGACTAAACCCATCAATCACAATGAATTTAAAGAGATAACCCACAAACACCTCGTAAAACACATGGAGAAGTAATATGAAGCCCAGCAAAGTCATGATCGTGGACGATTCGCCAGTAGACTTGCAGCACCTGAAACAGATTATTGCGGACGCCGGTTATCAGGTCATTACCGCGACGGATGGCCAGGATGCGTACGACAAAGCCAAAGCCTACCGTCCGGATGTGATCCTGATGGACGTGGTGATGGAAGGTGTGGATGGCTTTCAAGCCTGTCGCAATATCACCTCTGACAAAGATCTTGCCAGTATCCCGGTGGTGTTTGTCACCAGCAAAAACCAGCGTGCCGATCGTGTATGGGGTGAGTTGCAGGGAGGGAAGGGCATGATCAGTAAACCCTACACCCAAGCGGATATTATCAACACCATCGCGTCACTTTGAGACGTTATTTTTTAATCCGGTGAGATAATCCAAATATGGATAGTAAAAACCTTGAACAGCAACTTATCGACGCGCTCTCCCGTCTGCAACATACGGATGTCGATAAGGTACTGTTGACTGACCAGGAGCGTCTCGGTGCTGAAGCAGCACGGGAGCAGCATTTTGGTTTTGCAATTGGCCAACACCGCTTTGTGGTGGAGGCCAATTGTTTTTGTGAAGTGTTTTCGGGTTTATCGGTCGCACCGATTCCAAACGCACCGACGTTAGTGGCCGGCCTGTGCAACGTGCGCGGCGGGCTGGTTCCGGTTTATCAGCTGCATCATGAATGGTCCATCGCATTACCCCCGAAGCCTTATGTGTTTTGTGTGGGCAAAGGCGAAAAAATGGTGGCGTTATTGATCGACAGCTTACCTCTCTCCATCGAGTTGGCGGAGCAAGATGCCGTAGCGGATGACACGCTGGATCAAGATCCTGTGTTGTCATCGCTGGTTGATAAAACATTCCTTGCGCGTGGCCTCACTCACTATCACCTGTCAGGCGAGACATTGGGCGCACAATTGCTGGCGCTGGCCAATCAACGTATTCACGACAACACCTATACAAATATGAATCATTATTCGACGAGTATCTCTTCAACGTGATGATGTTGTACATATTGTTTACGCTTCAAAAAAACGATCCTGGAGTCTGACATGAAAAACGTATCGGGAATTAAGATTTCCCACAAAATCAGTAGCCTGATGATCGGGTTGATCGTCGGCTTCGTATTGATGGGTGTGGCTTACTACGCGCAGATCAGCGTGGACATTAAACAGGAAAAAACCCAACAGCAATTTCAACAGGCGGAGCAATCTCTGGAGCGCGCGCTGCAGGCGCACGAGGTGCTGAAGACCAGATTATTAACCACCATGCAAAATGGTGAAGCGGCTTCTGAAGGCTTGCCGGCGGCCGTTGAACAAGTACGCCAGACTCAGGAAGCGCTGGGAAAAATAAATTACCAGTTCTATTCAGCATCCGCACAGGAAAATATCGAAGCAGTCAATCGCAGCTTCGCTGAAACGGTCGAGCAGACTATTCCAGCGCTTGCCCAACCCGAAGCGATGGATACCGAATTCAATACCCCGCTGCCACAAGTGGCCGGTCAATTGCGCGGCCTGCTGCAAAACCATCCTTCAGCATTGAATCTGCTGTTACAGGCAGAGCTGCATTATTCGGAATTTCTGCGGACCCACGGTGAGCGCCATGCTGCAGGATTTCAGACGGCGGTTACCGGACTAGGCAATACAATTGGTGAACTGGATATATCAGCCAACGCAGCACAACGTGCCCGGGATATGACTGAGCATTATGCTTCCGGCTTTGCAGCCATGATCGAAAGCCGCACAACCGCCGCCGAGCGCGAGCGGGTGGTGGAAGAGGCAAGTCTGGCTGTGGTCAGTGCGCTGGAAGCCTATCGCACTACGATGAATCAGAATCTGCAGCGTCGCATTGAAGCGGCGGAAGGTGAGCGCAACGTAGCGCAATGGATGTTTGCAATCGTATTGTTTATGACTGCCATCGGCACTACGCTCGGATTGTTCCTGATTTACCGCAGTATTGTATTGCCGTTGTGGCATATGCAATCGATCATTGCGCAACAAAACCGCGGCAATGACAAAGCGCGGGTAAATATCACGGCGAATGATGAACTGGGTAATCTGGGGCGGGCCTTTAACCGTCTGCTGGACGAGCGTATTCAGGTGCTCGCCGAAAAATACCAGGAAAACGAAACCCTCAACAACTCAATCATCGGCCTGATTCGCGCGCTGGGTATGATCGCGCGGAAAGATCTGTCTATCAAAGTGCCGGTATCGGCAGACGTGACGGGTACCGTATCTGACGCGGTGAATCTGCTGACTTCGGAAACAGCGCGTACGCTGCACCAGGTAAAAGCCGCATCAGAAAAAATCAACGCGATTTCTGAGCAATTACAAGCACAATCCGGTGCAGTGATGGTGGTTGCGGAAGATGAACGGACGCAGGTAGCCGAGACGGTAGCCGCACTTGAGCAGTCAGCAAAAACCATGAGTGACATTGCTAAAGAAGCGCGTGTCGCAAACAGCATTGCATCCACCGCGATTGACAGTACAGTAAAAGCCCAGTCGTCGGTAACTGAAACCGTAGAAGGTATTCAAACCATTCGGAGCACAATTTCCGAAACGGAAAAACGGATCAAGCGTCTCGGTGATCGTTCGCAGGAAATTACCAGTATCGTTAACCTGATTAACACCATTGCGGAGCGAACGCATATTCTGGCATTGAACGCGAGTATGCATGCGGCCTCTGCCGGTGAAGCCGGTAAAGGTTTTGCGGTGGTCGCGGAAGAGGTACAGCGTCTGGCAGAAAACGCCCGTGGCGCCACCTCGGAAATTTCCTCGATGGTCAATAACATCCGTGTTGAAACATCCGATACGGTAAACATCATGAACAAACTGATTGCGCAGGTCGCAGAGGGAACCCGACTGGCGGAGGATTCCGGGCAGCGGATGCATGAAACCGAAGCAGCCACGCGCCAGCTGGTAAACCACGTAAAATCCATCGCCGTTAATTCAGTTAATCAGGCGAACATGGCCAACCGTGTGCGTGACCGCGCCACGCAGATTACCGAATCCACGCAAAAAACCTATAGCGAACTGGAACAGCAGCGTCTGCAGACCGATGAATTGAAAGTGCACGCGCGTTCACTGCTGGAGCGGGTAAATGTCTTTACCTTGCCAGAGTTCCGCGCAGAAGCTCATAACACATTAGTCTCGATTCGTCAGCCAGCGGTTAATGAAGAGCAAATGGATAAAGATATTGTCAATGCCTGAGTCGCGGAAGCGACGTAAAGGTTTGGCAATAGTCGGTATGTTTGATGGAAAATTCTTTAGATGGAAGGTGTGATGAACAATAGTCCCTTGACGCGTGATCAGCAGGATTTAGTTGAGCTGCTCACACAGGAGTTGCACGCGCAGTTGGATTATTCGCTAGGTCAAACCGCACAGGACGGTGTGGATCAGCAAGTGCTGTCCGATCAGTGCACTTCGGTGGCCCATTTTGCAGAGGCGGCGGAACTGATCGGGCTGCACGGCCTGGCGGAAGCCTGCCGGTTCATGGAAAAAAACTTTCAGGCGCTTATGCAGCAGCCCGATGGCGTTGATGCAGAACAGAGTTTGCTGGTGGATTCCTGGGCCGTTTATTTTCTTGATTATCTGCAACATCTTGGCGAAGGCGATATTCCGCCAGCATCCGTGCTGAATGTTCTGGAGTTTCTCGCCAACCCTGGCTGGCCTGAACCATTGGGTGATGTGCTTCAGCAAAAACTCGGCGCAAAATTGATGCACGCGGATCTTTCTGCAACAGAAGATCCCGCACGCAATTTGCCCACCACCGCCACGATGGAAATGCTGTCGCTGCATCTTCGCGACGAGATCAATCAGGAATTATTTGAAGGCCTGATGCTTGAGTTGCCCGGCCAGGTGAACAGCTTTGCCGAGCAGATCGGCCGTTTTGTTGAGTCGCTGGATAAGCAGGCATTGGCCAGTGCGCAACGTATCGCTCACACCATCAAAGGCTCCGGCAATGTGGTGGGTGTGACGGGATTAGCGAATTTGATGCACTTCACGGAAGACCTGCTGGAAGAAATTTCCCGCCAGTCCGGTGAACCCAGTGAAGCATTAAGACGGCTGTTAGTCGATATATCAGACGCGCTGGCAGCCATGCTCGACAGTCTGTTAGAAGGCAGCAGTGTCAGTGAACTTGAGTTGCAGGTGATGCAACAGATTCTCGATGCTTACCATTTTATTTATCAGAACAACGTCAGCAGTTTCGGGTTGAAGATTCCGGCAATTGAATCATTGGTCAGTGCAGCCTTTGTTGAGGCCGATGGCGAAGATGCTACACCGGTTCTTGAGCAGGAAGAGCGTGAGCCTCAGCCCGCCAGTGCGGCTGGGCAACACCTTCAGGAAGCTATGGCTTCGCAACTGCGTATTCGCGAAGACATTGCACAGGATCTGTTGCGCCTTGCCGGCAGCAGTGCGATCGGCACCAACCGGTTACAGACCGAGGTGCACGGGATCAAGCAGCAGTTGACACACATCGGACAGCTGCACCACAAGCTCACTTCGCTCACGGAAGAGCTCGGACAACTGATTGAAGTGCGTGAACTTTTCAGTCGTCGTTTCAAGAACAACCACGACGATGGTCTTGATCCACTGGAGCTGGATCGCTACAACGAATTGCACAGCTTTTTTCACCAGCTGCAGGAATTTATTACCGATGCGCGCGATGCGATCCAGCAGACCCAGGGGCAGTTGCGCAGTCTGGAAGAGCAGGCTTACGAACAGCAAGTCATCAACCGGGAATCGCAAAACCTGTTGCTAGAGATGCGCATGGTGCCGGCACACACGATGGAGGCGCGCTTTCAACGCTGTGTGCGGCAAGCCTGTCGTCTGACCGGCAAACGAGCGCGCCTGCAGCTGGTCGGTGGCGATACCATGATTGACAGCCGCGTGCTGCACGAGCTGGTCGATCCTGTGATGCACCTGCTGCGTAATGCGGTGGATCACGGCATTGAAGTCCCGGCCCAGCGTCAGATGATGGGCAAGCCGGATGAAGGACTGATCAGTCTGCATTTTCGCGCCCAGGGGCAGTCGGTAGTGGTACAGGTGCGCGATGACGGCGCCGGATTAAATCATTCCCGCATTGCCGCAAAAGCCGAAGCACTCAATATTGCCATCCCGGCCGCCGCGCTGGATGCACAAACCCCCGAGGTGCTCGAACGCTGGTTGCATCAATTAATCTTCGCGCCGGGTTTTACCACCAGCGATGCCGTGAGTCAGACGTCGGGACGTGGTATCGGGCTGGATATGGTGGCTGATCGTATCGCGGCTCTGAAAGGCCGGATCACGGTAGAGAGTTATCCTGGCGAAGCCTGTGAGTTTACGATCCGTCTGCCCATGACGATGATCGCCGAGCATGGCCTGTTAATCAAAAACGGTCCGCATCGGCTGGTGGTGGCGTCCCGTGGCGTTGAGCAACTGTTGTTCCTGGAGTCCGCGACACTCAAGTCAAATGGCGACCGCTTGCAGTATCAGTTTGAAGATGAGCTGATTGATGTTTATCACATTGCGCAGCTGGCCAATCTGCCGGGCGTGACGGCGATCGATACCGCTGATGCGCATGCGTTACTGGTGGTAGAAACATTTCCCGGTCAGCGCGTCGGGGTATTAATAGAAAGCGTCAGTGCCAGCCGGGAAATGGTTATTAAACCGCTCACCGCCCTGACGCCGGTCGTGCCCGGTGTTATTGGTGCAACGATTCTCGGTGACGGTGAAGTGGCTCCGGTGATTGACGTGCAACAGCTGGCGCTGGATCTCTTGCAGTCGGGCCTGCACAACACCATCTGGCAAGTAACCCGTGAAGCCATGCGTCATCAACCCGTGACTCAACGGCCGATGGCATTGGTGGTGGATGATTCCCTTAGTACCCGGCGTTCACTCGCCCAGTTTGTCAGCGACATTGGCATGGATGTCTGCACGGCGAAGGACGGGTTCGAAGCCGTGGATATTTTGCAGGGCCAGGTGCCCAGCGTCATTCTGGTTGATATGGAAATGCCACGCATGAATGGTCTGGAGCTGACCGCCCACGTGCGCGCCAACGATGCCACCAAACATATTCCGGTAATCATGATTACCTCGCGCAATACCGAAAAGCACCGCAACCTCGCAAAAGCCGCCGGGGTGGATACTTATTTGAATAAACCATTCTCGGAAGATGAGTTGCTCAACTGCCTCAAATCTTCTATCACGGCTTAGGATGAAACTATGTCTACGACAGATTTTTTTCCGGGCGAGTCGCCCAGCCTTGTGCCTCCGGGTATGGTCTCGCCGGAACGGGTACATCTTGATGGCGGTGAGTTCGGTTTATTGCTGCCAGCAGAGGAGGTGGTAACGCTGTTGCCCAGCAGCAAGCTGATTGCCCCTACCGATACCGCGTCTTCCCTGGCAGCGCAGACCTGCGGATATCTGGAATTTGATCAGCAGCGCTACCCGGTGTTTTGCCTTAACAAAGCCCTGCAGTTGCAAAGCTGCCTGGAGGCGCATCATCAGGTGCTGGTTCTGTTGCGCCACCAGCAACAGTTTTTTGCGCTTGCGGGTCGTTCTTTGAATAAGCTCGAAGCGCATGGTTATCCCATTTATCCCGTCCCGCGCAGCATGAGCAGCCGCAAGCAACCCTTCAGCAGCTTCGCCCTGATCAATGATGCCGCGCTGGGCTTGAGTTCGGCGGCGGATCTGCTTGATCTGTTACAGGTGCGCGGGGTTCAGATACGCGCGCAAAATCAACGTGCAATACAGGGGGCCGGCTGATGTCGCAGGTACAGGAACTGGGCGCGTGGTTGTTGCCCATCGATCAGACAACGGCGGTAGCGATAGGGCGTTATGAACTCAAGTACATTGAGTACATCAAGGCGAGCGTCCGCCTGCCGGGTTTACCCTCCTATTGCGAGCAGGGATTCCTGTGGCGCGACCGGTTTATCCCGGCGCTGGATATTCATGAGCTGGTATCCCATCGCCGCTCCCGGGCGACGGATGAGGAGCGCATGGCCGCGATCATCGCATATGAGAACAGCGCCGGTGAGATCGATATGGGCGCGATATTCCTGCGTGGCATTCCGCGCTTGCTGCCCGTAAGGCCGGAACAGTCTGTGGCGGTGGCTGAATTGGAAACCAACTGGCAACTGCTAGCCCATGCAGCCTTTGAGGATCAATCACAGCGCTACCCGGTGCTCGACTTGCGGGCCCTGTTTGACCGGACTCCGGCTGACCTGCTGGCGATGCATTAAGTCGCCATTTCCTCCCTCGCCGCCTCTCTTGCCGATAATGTCGCGTAACCTTTCCAGGTGGCGCGCAACCCTTAACCTCTTCACACTTCTGAGCTTTTTTACCCCTGTTTTCTGTAAATCTTTCTCCTTATAGGCTATAGCTGGTGGCGGAAACTCAATTTAGCGTATATCGTTGGCGCTAGTATTCGCACTTATTCTCCTAACAATACCAAAGGGAAGTGCCAGCGCGAGATGGATTTGCATGATATGTCAGCAATCACTGTGAACGAAAAACCCGTGCGTCTGATACAGATCACCGATACTCACCTGGGGCCGCTTACCAGTGAATCGCTGCTCGGCTTGAATACAGACGAAAGTCTGGAAGATGTCCTGCAACTGATCACTGCCGAGCAACCTGCCTTCGATTACCTCGTCTGTACTGGAGATATTGCCAGTGCAGGGCACGATGTATGCTACCGCCGCTTCATTGATATGATCCGGCGCTACTTTGCTGTGCCTTTTGCGTGGATTCCCGGAAATCACGATTCCGCCATCATGATGAGCGAGCTGGACATTCCAAATCCGCCGGAGCGGCGCCTGGTGGATCTGGGAGCCTGGGTCATTGTCTTGCTGGATTCAGCAGTGCCAGAGCAGGTATATGGCAATCTGGAGCAAAGTGAGCTGGAATTCCTGGAGCAGGCACTCGCTGACCATGCCGATAAACACGTGATGGTGATGTTGCACCATCAGCCGCTGCCGGTAGGCAGTGCCTGGATCGATCAGTACGTGCTGCGCAATGCAGATGCCTTCCTCGCCATTGTGGACCGCAGTCCGCAGGTCAAGACCGTGGTCTGGGGGCATGTGCATCAGGATTTCAGCCGTCGGCGCAAGCATATGAAGCTCTATGCCACCCCATCCACCTGCGTGCAGTTCAAACCCAACAGCGATGACTTCGCGGTGGACACCGCTATGCCCGGCTATCGCTGGTTTGAACTCTATCCGGATGGCCGCATCGAAACCGGCGTATCCCGCGTAAGCGGCAAGAGTTACATCATCGACTACAAATCAGCCGGTTATTGATGCTTGACCTGATTTACATCCACGGTTTCCTGAGTTCTCCCTTATCTTTTAAGGCGCGCCAGACCGCCCAATGGCTGGCGGAGCGGCGCCCGGACATCCGTTATCACTGTCCTCACCTATCACCCTATCCCCGCTCAACCCAGCAGACACTGGAAGCTCTGGTGGAATCGCTGCTGCCGGGGCGGATCGGGTTGATCGGCAGCTCGCTGGGCGGCTTCTGGTCGACCTGGCTGGCTGAGAAGTACGATTTGCGGGCGGTGTTGGTCAATCCGGCGGTGCGGCCCTGGGAGTTTATGCCGGGTTATCTTGAGGTTGACCTCCGCTCCTATCACACGGATGATAGCTACCGCTTGAACGCTGGCCATATCGACGAGATAAAAGCCTCCGACCTCCCCGTCCGGCGCCACGCCAACTACTGGCTGCTCGCCCAAACCGGCGACGAAACCCTCGACTACACACAGGCCGTAGCCAAATACCAAGGCTGCAAACAAACCGTGGAAGAGGGAGGTGATCACGGCTTCCAGGGGTTCGAGCGCTTTTTAAACGACGGGATAAACTTTCTGTTCCCCACTGATTCAACCGCAGAATCTACCGGGAACCCATGATCACGTCCGACGACCTCGTACATCATTAACGCGTGATCAATTAATTAATGCGTGATCAATTAAACAAAGGTCAACGGGTACGCAGGTCAGTACACAGGTTAACGAGTACGTAGGTCGA
>CAYUVQ010000030.1:22755-23870 GCA_964448175.1 uncultured Cellvibrionaceae bacterium
GACACAACAGGCTTCCGACAAATGAAATATATTCCTTAAATTTCATCGATCATCGTCGGATTACGCCGCTGCGCGGCTAATTCGACCTACCAAAATTATCCAATAATCAAACCGAGCTTTTAACACGTTATGGCTAACTACTCCGCAGAAGATATTGAAGTACTCACGGGGCTCGACCCGGTAAAAAAACGCCCGGGCATGTACACCGAAACCACGCGCCCGAATCACCTTGCTCAGGAAATCATCGACAACAGTGTGGACGAAGCACTCGCCGGCCACGCCAAATCCATTGAAGTTATCCTCCACAAAGATCAATCCGTTACCGTCACTGATGATGGCCGCGGCATGCCGGTGGATATCCATCCGGAGCAAGGCAAACCCGGTGTTGAAGTGATTCTCTGCACGCTTCACGCGGGCGGAAAATTTTCCAACAAAAATTATCAGTTCTCCGGTGGTTTGCACGGTGTTGGTGTGTCCGTTGTTAACGCGCTGTCACAAAAACTCGAAGTCACCATCAAACGCGATGGCAACGTCTATCGCATGGGTTTTGCAAACGGCGACAAAGCTACTGATCTTGAAGTTATCGACTCCTGCCCGAAACGTCAGACCGGAACCAGTGTTCGCTTTTTGCCGAACCCGATGTATTTCGATTCTCCAAAATTTTCCGTCAGCCGCATGCGCCACGTGCTGCGCGCAAAAGCCGTTCTTTGCCCCGGCTTGAAAGTTGTATTTCTTGACGAACAAACTGGCGAAAAAGATGAATGGTTTTATGAAGACGGTTTAAAAGATTACCTCGCCGGCGCCACGCAAGGCTGGGAAACCCTGCCCGAATTGCCCTTCGTGGGAGACTTCACCGGCAAAACGGAAGGCGTCAGCTGGGCCGTGCAATGGTTGCCGGAAGGCGGCGAACTGGTTCAGGAAAGTTACGTCAACCTGATCCCGACGGCACAAGGCGGTACCCACGTGAACGGTTTGCGTACCGGCCTGCTGGATGCCATGCGCGAATATTGTGAATTCCGTAATCTGATTCCGCGCGGCGTAAAACTTGCCCCGGAAGACATCTGGAATAACTGCTGTTATGTACTTTCATTCAAACTCGCCGACCCACAATTTTC
>CAYUVQ010000030.1:23970-29388 GCA_964448175.1 uncultured Cellvibrionaceae bacterium
GAATTATTTCTGGTGGAAGGTGACTCCGCCGGCGGCTCGGCAAAACAAGCACGCGACCGGGAATTCCAGGCCATCATGCCGCTGCGCGGAAAAATTTTGAACACCTGGGAAGTCAATTCCGAAGAAATTCTTTCCAGTCAGGAAGTCCACGATATTTCTGTTGCCATTGGCCTTGACCCCGGCAGCGAAGACCTGAGCGAACTGCGCTACCACAAAATTTGCATCCTCGCCGACGCCGACTCCGACGGCTTGCACATCGCGACTTTGCTGTGCGCGCTGTTCGTCAAACATTTCCCCGCCCTCGTTAAAAACGGCCACGTCTTCGTCGCCATGCCACCACTCTACCGTATCGACCTTGGCAAAGAGGTTTACTACGCGCTCGACGAAAGCGAGAAAAAAGGCATCCTTGACCGCCTCGCCGCCGAAAACAAAAAGGGCAAACCCAACGTACAACGCTTCAAAGGCCTTGGCGAAATGAACCCCCTGCAGCTACGCGAAACCACCATGGCCGTCGACACCCGCCGCCTGGTACAACTCACCATTGAAGACGGTGATAGCACGCATCAGGTGATGGATATGATGCTCGCAAAAAAACGTGCGGGGGATCGTAAGAGTTGGTTGGAAGAGAAGGGGAATTTGGCGGAGATTGCGGTTTAGCTGTCCCAATAAGCCGATCTGGGTTAGTAACTGGAAGTGTTTAATTAAGGAGTAATGGATATGTCGCAAAAAGCTAATGATGCTAAGGAATATTACGAGTACAAAATAAAATCGGGTGATACGCTGTCAATGATCATCTTCCGAATGTTGGGGTGCGGCATTAGTGTTGGCTACTCGTAGTGCAGCGCTGAGCTATGGCAGTGGTAAGGCTGCGCGAAAGGCATATACCCTGGTAGGCAATGAAGTTGATCTCGTTACCGGAGCAGGAATAAATTCAATATGTCGATAGATTTTATCCAACTCCTGTTCTTCCTGGGGATGTATACGTTCGTGGCATTAGTATTAGTTTTCGTAATGATACTTGTGGCTCACGTGTTAATGCCCAGGCGGCTGCTGAAAGCATATTTCAAACCACCCTATTTCAAAGAGGGTGAGGTAATAATGTTTACAGGGTTTCCATTTGGCTATATCCGAACCGTTATGTTCATGCGGTTGATGGCTTCCCCATCCAGTGGGGCAAAGCGTGGTCTCACCCAAGCATTTGAAATGGCTCCACGATGGTTTCGTGTTTATTCAAAGCTGACATTACTATCGTTTGCGGCAGTGGGTGGGTTGTTCATGTTAATCATGCTGATTTCTATCGTTGAGGTTTTCATCATACATCCTGATCGATACCTGTAAGCGTGGGTTAAAAAAAGCCCATGAGCTGGCTCCAACGTGGTTTCAGGTTACATCAAAATGGCTCTTGATCGCTTTCCTATTTTTGTTGTTATATTGTTTCTAAGATGGCTCACAAAAGAAGCGCGGGTGATTGTAAGAATTGGTTGGAAGAGAAGGGAATTTGGCGGAGATTGCGGTTTAGCTGTCGCAATAAGCTCTGGGTTAGTAACTGGAAGTGTAATTAAGGAGTAATAGATATGTCGCAAAAAGCTAATGATGCTAAGGAATATTACGAGTACAAAATAAAATCGGGTGATACGCTGTCAATGATCATCTTCCGAATGTTTGGTTTTGCTCCAACAGATTCACGTTACAAGAAGACGCAACAGTATTTGCTGGAGCTTAATCCTCAAGTTAAAGATATTAACAAAATCAAAGCAGGAGATATTCTGCGGTTGGGAGTGCTGCCGCCAGTTATGTCTCCTGCGAAACAAGTTGCCCAGCGTGATCTCTCTTCACCAATCAGGCTGCCTCTGCAAGAAAATTACGTTGTGCATCGGGTTGCCCCGAAAGATGCTGACGACTTTTGGATGCTGAGTTGGTTGGCTAATAACTCGAATTACCTCACGATCCCCGGTGGCGTTGCCACCGGAGCGACAGTTAATTTTGCTAGCCCGGCCAATATCGCGTTGATGACGCAGATCAACGATTACTATGCGGATTATAAAAGCGGAAAAATTACCAAAGGGCAGTACGACCGGTTGCGTAAAATATCGTTAGACAAATTAAAAACTAATATAGGCCCGTTCGAAAAGTGGCTATTTGGGCCGCAAACCACTCATCAGGCTATTCGGATTGCACGTGGCGGTGGTGTGCCTGCAGGAGCTAACATCGCAAGACATGCGGATAGATTAAATAAACTGGCCACTGTAGGTAAAGTCGGCGGGTATGCTTTGGTTGGTGTGGGATTAACGGCATCTTGTATGCAGATTGCGAATACGCAGAACAAGCAAGAAAAGAATGAAATTTTTGTTGAAACGGTTGCAAGTACTTCTATTGGTCTTGTAGGCGGGGCCTTAGTAGGGCTCTTTTTGGTTTCGAATCCCATTGGTTGGGGAACAGCCTTGGTATTAGCGACGGGAAGTGCAGCTATTAGTTACGGCTCAGGAAAATTTGCAAAAAAACTTTACGATATTTATGGAAATGAAGTGGATTTTGTCGAGGGAACGGGAGTTAACAAATTATGCCGTTAGAATTTATGCAGTCATTGTTTGTCGTGTGGGCGTATGTTTTTGTTGCGCTCTGGGTCGTCTTTGGTTTGGTCTTTTTAACCCACTTTCTAGTTCCGCGACAGCTGCTGAAAACATACTTTACACCCCCGTATTTCAACCAGGCGGAGGTGAAAATGTTTACAGGGTTTCCGTTTGCATACATACGAACCTTCATGTTCATGCGGCTCGTTGCGTTCCCTGCTAGTGGTGAAAAACGCGGGTTAACAAAAGCCCACGAGCTGGCTCCAACATGGTTCCGGGTTGCATCCAAATGGCTCTTGATCACGTTCCTGATTATTGTTGTTACATTGTTTCTGATGATGGCCATTTTTATGCTTGACCTTTTTATATTGCGCGATTGATCCAGTTATCTAATTGTATTTCCTCAAAAGTTATTCATTTACCCTCAGGTACCCCCACCCATCATGACTCCACGCAATTATTTATATCTGTTAAAGAAATACGATGAATACCAACCCCAGATCGATCGCTTGTTGGGGTCGATTGTTACAACGCTTGAGCCGAACAAAATTGTTGGGTCGCAGGAGGAGTTGGATCAGATGGTGGGTAAGTTGAACCATTCTTATCCGTTTGTAGAATTGTTGTACTGTCTTGATGAGGACGGCGCTCAGACGACAGCTTCAGCGGTAGCGCCGGGTATTGCGGATTCCCGGCGGAAGGAAGCGGGTATGGGATCGGATCGGAGTAATCGGCCGTATTACTCGTCGGCGCGGGATAATCATCGTGCTACGACGGTGACTTCACCTTATTTGTCCAGCGCGACGCATCAGTTGGCGTTGTCGGCGGTGCAACGGTACACGGACGCCCAGGGTAAGGTTAATTACCTGGTGATTAATTTTAATCTGGAAAAGTTGATCAGCTTTCTCAATGGTGATGAGTTGCGCCGGCGTATTCATCCGGTATTTCAGGTGGTGTACGGCGTGATCGGCGTGCTGCTGGTTCTGGTGGCCGGGTTGTTATTATTTTCGGCGGGTAGTTCGTTGGTTGAAGTAATTTACCAACACACGAATACGGCGACTCAGGCTTTCAGTACGGTTATTCTGATTACCCTGGGGCTGGCGATTTTTGACTTGGGCAAGACGATCATTGAAGAGGAAGTGTTGCTGCATAAGGATATTCATCATCAGGGTTCAAGCCGGCGCACGATCAGCCGTTTTATGACGGCCATTGTGATTGCGGTGTCGATCGAGTCCTTGTTGTTGATGTTTAAATCATTGCTGGGTGATGCGACGCATTTGAACAGTGCCGTGTGGATGTTGTTGGCGGCGGTGGCGTTGCTGGTTGGCTTGGGTGCTTATTTAAAGTTGACCGACGATAAAGAGTGAACGGAAGATATCTGCTCACCAACGATTCTTTGTCCTGCATTTTTAAGATTTTTGATCGCGAGGATTAATCCGTGGCAAGCAAAACCAAAAGCGCGTTTGTATGTAACGATTGTGGCGCGGAGTACAGTAAGTGGCAGGGCCAGTGCACAGAATGCGGGGTGTGGAACAGTTTATCTGAGGTGAGATTAGGTCCGACCCCCAGTAATCGTTCGGCCAAGTTTCAGGGTTACGCTGGCGCGGCGGCAGGCGGGAATGTGCAGACACTGGCGGAAATCAGTCTGGCGGATCTGCCACGTTTTACCAGCGGCGCCGGTGAGTTTGATCGCGTGCTCGGTGGCGGTTTCGTGCCCGGTTCGGTGGTGTTGATCGGCGGAAATCCCGGTGCGGGAAAATCGACGCTGCTGCTACAGACCTTATGCAATCTCGCGCGAACCATGCCTGCGCTTTACATCACCGGTGAAGAATCTTTACAGCAGGTAGCGATGCGCGCGCAGCGCTTGGGTTTGCCCACCGATAAACTGCAGATGCTCAGTGAAACCAGTGTAGAAATCATCTGCGCAACCGCACAGAAAGTTGCGCCCAAGGTGATGGTGATTGATTCTATTCAGGTCATGCACATGGAGGACATTACCTCTGCACCAGGATCGGTGTCGCAGGTGCGCGAGAGCGCGGCCTATCTCACGCGTTTTGCAAAGCAGACGGGCACGGTGTTGATTCTTGTCGGTCACGTAACGAAAGATGGGTCGCTGGCCGGTCCGAAAGTTCTCGAACATATGATCGATTGTTCGATCCTGCTGGAGGGCGATAACGATTCACGCTTCAGAACGCTGCGTGGGCATAAAAACCGTTTCGGTGCAGTAAATGAACTGGGCGTGTTCGCCATGACTGAGCAGGGAATGCGCGAAGTAAATAATCCATCCGCGATTTTTCTACAGCGGGCAGAGGATGTTTCTTCCGGCTCGGTGGTGATGGTGATGTGGGAAGGCACGCGCCCGTTGCTGATAGAAATTCAGGCGTTGGTCGACGACAGTCACCTCGGTAACCCGCGTCGGGTTGCGGTGGGGATGGATCAGAACCGATTGTCCATGTTGCTCGCGGTCCTGCATCGCCACGGCGGCATTATGGTGGGCGACCAGGATGTGTTTGTGAACGTGGTCGGTGGTGTGCGAGTAATGGAAACCAGTGCGGACCTTGCTGTACTGGTGGCCATTGTGTCGAGCTTTCGCGATCGCGCCTTGCCGCAGGACCTGATGGTTTTCGGTGAAGTGGGCCTGTCTGGAGAAATTCGCCCGGTGCCCAGCGGGCAGGAGCGATTACGCGAAGCGGCAAAACATGGCTTTAAAAAAGCTATCGTTCCTTACGGCAACGCACCCCGCGAAAAAAATCCCGGCATTGAAGTGGTCGCGGTTAAAAATCTGCAGGAAGCGTTGGATGCGCTGTAAGGTCCATCAATAATGTTCCGCAGTCCGCAGTCCGCAGTCCGC
>CAYUVQ010000031.1:0-1983 GCA_964448175.1 uncultured Cellvibrionaceae bacterium
GCGCGTATCGAAGGTTTTGCTCATGTACGCATATTGTTGAGCCAGACCAAACTCGGAGGCCATGCCCGAACCGGTACCACCACCTGCACTGAAGATATAAAAATACAAACGCGATTGGTTTGCTTTGATACCGCAGGAATCAATCAGGTAGGAGTGGATAAATTTCCAATCCGCGTTGGAGAACCGTTGCGTGTCTTTATTGAGGATAATCTTGGCGAGATATTGACCCAGAATCGGCGCGTTACCCGCACCACCGGCATGCACCTCGGACAGATCCATGATTTTCATCTTGGTGTAGTCGTACAAAAACCCGCTCTTCTCACCTTTGCTGGAAAAACGGATGCGCCCTTCTATATCTTTATCAAGATCTCCCAGCATCACCAGCGGCTCAATAAGAAACACCGGCTTGGTAGGCGTGGCGCTGGATAAGTTTAAACTGCGCTTTATCCAGCTGATGGGCCGCTCTTGTTCGCGGTGTTGGCGCTCTTCATTATTGAATTCGGTGAGATAGTAACTGCGCGCGCTATATACCAGCGACGCAACATCCAGAGCAATATTGGAGCCGCAGCGACCAAGGCCGATCAGACAAACGGACGGAAAATCCTGCTGCTTTTTCAGACTGTCTTCGATATCCGGGTTGATATTCGGGAATACGCTGCTGCGCAGCTGATCGAGGTTGACGAGGATTTTGTCCAGGTCACTCTCGGTGAAGTACATGTAACTATCCCCCGCAAAATTATTACGTTTGACAGACTTCTTGGTCGTCGCCGGGGAATTTTCTTTGGTAACAACCTCGTCTTGATCGGTGTTGTGCGGGTTTTTTGTGGCCATGGTCTGGGTCCTGCCCTGAAGAAAGTGCCTTTTTAATAATGGCAAGTGAATATCCCCCTAAAAATAGACACTGGTTCACACAATTACAAATTTTGTTGGCGGTTTCGCTTGTTTAAATCCTTTATTGCAGATTTTTTGAACGATTAATAAAGAGCGGAAATATGAAAAGGGCAATTCTATTAATGGGCTTCTATGGCTTTATTCCTAAAACACGGCGAATTGGATTTTTTTATATAGTTAATGTTTTAGTTTCTGTTGTTGAAGCGTGTCGGATTACGCCTTTGGCTAATTCGACCTACGGTGGTGTTATTTAGGCTGGATTGTCGGATGTTCTGAGTGGTTAACGTATGATTAAACCGGACATTCAGATAGTCTGCATAGAAGTTAATTTATCTCGGAAATCTCTGCCGTTTTATCCAAGAATCCATGCTGCGGGGTTAATTAGATGCGAAACAGTATTCCAAGCCGAGATGAGTAGTGAAGATGGGCCAACAAACAGGATGCCGAGACATCCTGTCTGGTGGATAGATTGACAGCTTAAAAATCCGCCCTTACCCCAAGGCTGATACGACGACCAGAAAATTCATACATCGTCGGAAAGGATGGATCAATGGTGTAAGCCGTGGTGGCTTCATCGGTAATGTTGATACCTTCCAGCGTGAGCTTAATGTTATCGCTCACTTGGTAACCGATAGCGATATCCGTCTGTCCGTAGGCGTCGCGGTAAACGGGATACATATCGCTCGCAATATACTCCACGTATTTATCTTTGTAGTTGTAGGAAATACGCGCATCAAACTTTTCAGTTTCATAATACGCGGTCAGGTTATAGGTTTCTTCCGCAAGGCCTTCCGGTGGTGCTGGAATATCCAGATCCGATTCACCGGTAAGCGAGTTATCTAACATGGTGAAGTTGGCGTTAATACCGAAACCTTCGAGAGAATCGTGGATGATGCTCAGTGGAAATTGCGCAATCAGCTCCACTCCGGATACATCATAAGCGCCTTCAGCATTGACCTTTTGATAAATCTCGAAATCATACACACCGTCGATGGTGCCGTTAGCATTGTATTTGGTTACATCACGAACAACGCCGGTCAGGGATTCACGCACTACCCCTTCGATTTCTTTTTCGAAATAAGATGCAGCGAA
>CAYUVQ010000031.1:2083-28723 GCA_964448175.1 uncultured Cellvibrionaceae bacterium
GGTGTAGCAGTGTAGCCGGTGGAACCGTCACTGTTTTGCACCTGGTGATAGCCGAACGACAGCACCGATGTATCTACCGAGCGGACGCCGGCGTTGATCATGACCGGAATATTGGCGAGGTCAAATTTGAAATCAGCCATGGCGTAGAGACTCAGCACTTCTTCATCCACGCGATAATATTCGCTATCCGCAAAATCAACACCGAAGCCGTTGTAGCGGAAAGCATCCCGCGCGTAGCTGTTGGAAATCTGTGACCACTGCGGGCTGTTGGATGATTCCGCTAAATAGCGACCGCCGGGAACCAGATCGGAAATACGGGTTAATTCACTGTCCTGCAACGTGCGCACATTACGCCAGGTACTGTCCCCTTCCGCCGGACCTCTTACCGTATTAGTGCCGCGGTTCCGTTCTTTGGACTTATCGGTATAACGCGCACCGAACTGCACCTGATCCAGCGCCGGCATAAAATCCAACTGCAAGGGTTTGATGAAGTCAATCTGTGCTGCGTATTTATCGTCCTGAATATCTTCCAGATTAACTTCATAGGAATCGAACAGATAACGCTCCGGCGAGTTATACATATCAAAACTGTCGGCGTTATCACTTATAAATGTTTCGCCACCGGTTGATGTGTAACGGCTGCGCGAAGGAGCGAAAGCAACGTGTTTCAGGTTGCTGGTATCGGATGTTTTTTCTGCTCCCGAATAACCGACCAAACCTTCAACAAACCAGCCGGCAACTTCCCAATCCATACTCAAGCTGTACTGGGTGTAATCGGTGGTGTGAACATTTTCCTTACTCAGAAATTCATGCTGGGTGTCTGCGTAAGAAACATCACGCAACACCACGATCCCGTGTTCAGACAAGGTGGTGTTATCGTATTCGTGAACACGTTCCAGCGCACTGATGCTCGAGGCAGTGTAAGCCGCCGCATCGTATTCATCTTCGGTGTTGTCGTAGCCGCCGAGCATTGCATCCAGCGCCAGGCTGAAGGTGCCGCTGGGCTGGAATTGCACCGACGCGGTAGCGCCCCACTTTTCCTGATGATTTAAATAAGCACGATCACCGATTTTATCGTGAAAGACGACGCGGTTGGTTTGTTCGGTATCGAAGGGGTCGGTAATAACCACGCCCGTATCCTGGGCAAGTACAGTGAGGGTCTGATCCGCTTGCCATTGTGAAGAACCGGTTTTTTCTGTCCAGCGCGACAACGGACGAAAATTAATTCCTGAATTAGAATCGGTTCTGTTGGTCCGCTCGGACGCGGAGAAAGAAACCAATGCACCCCAATCACCAAAGGTGTTGCTCGCCAGAAATGAAACCTTAGGATCAATCTCTTCTGATATCGAGTTGTGTGCCGCTTCGGCAGAGACTACAAACTTAGGTTCGTTGTAATCAAACGGACGTGCAGTGGAAATCAATACTGAGCCGGCAATACCGCCTTCTTCATCAGCGGCTGTGGGGGATTTCTGTACGGTAACACTTTGAATAATTTCCGAAGCAAAAATATCAAACTCGACATCGCGACCACCACTGCCCGACGCTGTTGCCAGATCATTGATCGAAACATGCGTAAACTCGCTGGGCAAACTGCGTACGTTCACCCGGCTGCCCAGGCCTTTATTACGCTCAATAGTAACCCCCGGCATACGCTGCAGGGCTTCGGCAAGGTTCTGCTCAGGAAAATCAGCAATATCTGTCGCCACGATAGAATCGGAAAAACCAACAGATGAGCGTTTAATGTCGATTGCTTTTTCAAGACTTTTTGCATAACTGCCGGTGACGAGGATCTCCTCGAAAAACGGCTGGGATTCATTGGGCGCCTGCGCCAGTGTGTGAACAGAGCCTGTCGCCAGCGCAGCACCTACAAGGGTTCTGCCGATTGCCAGACTCAGGTTATTTTTGTGTAACTTGACGGACGTATTGATCTTCAACTTGCCTACCTCTATTCATCGCAATGAGTAAAAATGAATGCCCAGCTATTTCTACTTCTCACAACTCAGAGAAGGCTCCTGCCGGAACTCACAGGTAGGAAATAGAAACGCAACGGCAATGTAACTGGCGTTCGTTTCATTTTTATTGCGCAAAAATACCCGATAGATGAACTTTTTATGACAAGGAATTTTGCAGAACAGCGAGGCGAAGAAAGTAAGGTAAAGCGCGAAGAGAAATAAAAAAGTGCGAACCCGCGTTACGGGTCCGCACTCAGTGATTATTATTAAGTTAGCTCGTTATTGATCAGTAATGTTATTCACTGATTTTAGTAAAGTCAGTGGTTGTGATCGATAGCTTCCTTGGTATTGAAGATTGCCGGATCTGCCTTCCCTTTCACCACGAGAATACCTGCCAATCCTTTTTCAGCCCGGGCCAGTGCGTGGTCGACGATGAGATAATTGCCCGGATAATCCACCTTGAATTCCACCATTGTCGCTCCACCCGGAGGCACCAGCGTTGTCTGAACATTCGTCAGCGGTGGGCTGGTGAGTGAAGCCTGATCGTACACGCGGTCAAAGATTTCTCCGATCACGTGGAAACTTGAGGTAAGGTTGGGGCCACCCACGCCGAAGAACATACGCACTGTTTCACCAACATTTGCTTCAAGTTTGTGTGTTTTAGTCAGGGCCATCATGTTGCCGTTAAACATCATATGTTCCGGCTTCTCGTCGAGCATTTTTTGCAGAGAGAATTCATGG
This sequence comes from uncultured Cellvibrionaceae bacterium, assembly GCA_964448175.1. GTDB lineage: Bacteria > Pseudomonadota > Gammaproteobacteria > Pseudomonadales > Cellvibrionaceae > Cellvibrio. The sequence goes on from CAYUVQ010000031.1 coordinate 4,777, forward strand.
CGGCCGTTGGAGCCATGCCGCTCTGCTGTATATAACTCACCCTGCATAATATAAAACTCGCGATCCACCGGTGACAGCCCGCCTTCAGGTTCCACCAGAATCATGCCATACATGCCGTTCGTAATATGTTGGGCCACCATGGGCGTTGCGCAGTGGTAAACATACAGACCGGCTTGCAAGGCTTTAAAGGTAAAACTTTTTGTCTGCCCCGGAGGTGCCTGAGTCACCGCTGCACCGCCACCGGGTCCAGTAACTGCATGAAAATCTACTGAGTGAATATGAGTGCTTTCAATGGCATTTTTCATGTTAACCGTAACGGTGTCGTTTACCCGCACACGAATAAACGGACCGGGCACGGTATTATTAAACGTCCAATAGCGGTAACTGCTTCCCTCACCTAACTTGCCTTCTATTTCGGTGGTCACCAGATCCACTACCACATGTTTAGGCGCACGATCACCTACAGTCTTGCCGACTTCGTTAGGATTCTTGGATAAATCCGGAAATTCGTTTTTAACGACGGCCGGCGCATCACCAACGATTAACTTGCCAAACATTCCCGCCGCTTTGTGTCCTGGCAATGTACACAAATATTCAAAGGTTCCGCCTTTGTTAGCGCGAAAAACAATCGCGGTAGCCGCCCCTTTACCAATTACTTGCTCGGACTGCGCTCCGAACTCAGGAACAGCGATGTCGTGTATCGCACCATCTCCATTCACAATGGAAATTTGCACGACGGCATTCTCGGGAACACGCAGATCCGGGTTCACTTGCCCTTTCGTCGGGCCGGACTCGCTGATATATACCAACTGTCCATCAGCGATATCGGTACGTAATGTGAAGCGTACGTCAGGCCTGGGTTTCACATCTTGATGATTGGCCTGTGCGAAAAGACTTGTGCTACCAAGCATCGCGATCACCATATACATTATGGCTGCATATCTCATAACGCCTCTCCTGTAGATACGCCTCCTTACGTGTAAACAAAAAATGGACTTTTTTGGACGAACATAAAAAGCGTAGCAGGAGATAAAGTTTCCCGTTAAAAAAATTCCCTGAACCACGCCTTATAGACGCCATTCTAAATAAATTTTTTATGCGATTTATGATATAGATCAACTGGAGCGGTATCGCTTCGCGCCGTTCAATAAATATTTACAATTAGAATGAGCATCCTTTTGATCCGGGAGTTATACGTGTGGAGATTTAACATTATTGCGATAAAAAATAATATTGCGGCCGATGATGGGAATTGTGTGATGTTTTATAGATCATAAAAATAAGTTGGCATTAATATTTTCTGAAGTGTGGGAGTGGTAATCATGAGACCTAAAACATTGTTATCGACAGCGCACTGGGCTATGGCAGCCACACTTTTATTATCGGTATTAATAATTTATATCGTCTATGGCATAGAGCTTAATCTGAGTATTCCGGTGCAGATTGGGCTGCATATCTTCCTGATAATACTGCCGGCATTTTTCAAGATAGGTTATGTCGTTCGTTTGAACGCGTTAAAACAATTGGGAAGGCCGGTAAATTAATTTCAGGGAAGCAAAACTGCAGTGAAATCGAACAACGCATGGGCAACTAAGGCCCTAAACAAGACCGATAAAGCAAATAAAACAAGGGGTACATAGAGCAAGGAAAGACAGAACAGCGAGCGATAGAACGGCGAGATATCGACAACAGTTTCCTGAACGATATCTCGCGCTGGAGGATTACCTGTACACGCGCTGACAGCTCGACAAAACAGCTACAGGTAATCTGGCCTGATTACTTAACAGAAACGGTACCCTTCATCAAAGAAATGTGACCAGGGAATGAACAGAAGAACGTGTAATCTTCACCCGCCTTCAATTTATCCACGCTGAAAGTCACCGAAGTTTTTTCACCGCCACCGATAATCTCGGTAAACGCAATAACCCGCTCATCACCCGGTTTTACATAATCGTTGTCCAATCCGGCTGAAATGGCATCGCTGGCAACCGCACTGGCATCCGCTGTCTTGGTAATGACTACGTTGTGACCCATTACGTTCTTGGCCAGCTTACCGGAGTGAGTCAGATCGATGGTGAATTCCTTACAGGATTTGTCGATCACTATTTCATTCTTATCAAATTTCATTGCGTCGGTACTATCGATAGTAACGCTACAGTCATCGGCGGCTGCTTGCATGGCCACGGCACTCAGAACAAGAGGGGCTAAAAGGTATTTCATCTTCATGGATTAATCTCCGCACTGATTGTAGAACGTAAAGTATGCCTCCCTCGCGGGGAGGCTTGATAAAACTGCACCTGTATGCAGGTATTGTCAAACATTTATAGGACAGATTTGCGGCGTAAAATATCCGAGTCCTATTAATTAATGAGCACCTCCCCCGCAACTGCCACAACACACTTTTTCCGCCGGTGGCACGTCTTTTGATGGATCTACCACAACAGCACCGGTTTTGACCTCGCGCTGAAAGACACCCTGCACTACCTGCCAGCTTACTGCAAGCGCACCAATGATAAACACCACGTCGCCGAAGGTCCGTACCCAGCGCAAGGTCTGCAACAGATCCTGCTGCATGAATTCCTCGCTGCGCGCATACCATAAACCTTCCGCTACGCTGGCGTGGAACTGGATGAGGCCTATAGGCAACAGACTAGTGAAGATCATCAATACCAGCCCACCATTCAGCCACCAGAAGGCGGTTTTCATCAAGCGCTCGTTAAAAACAAACGTCGGCCGGATGTAACGTAACACCAGCAGCGTAAATCCAAGCGCAAGGAATCCGTAAACCCCGAAGAGGGCCGCGTGTGCATGCACCGGTGTGGTATTAAGTCCTTGGATGTAATACAGCGCAATGGGTGGGTTGATCATAAAGCCCAGCACGCCTGCTCCGAGCATGTTCCAGAACGCAACGGCGACAAAAAATATCAGTGGCCACTTAACGTGCTGCATCCAAACCGCACGGTTTTTCAAGCGCCAGTTTTCCCAGGCTTCATAACCTAGTACGACTAAAGGTACAACTTCCAACGCACTGAAGGTTGCGCCCACCGCCATAACCGGTGTGGTTGTGCCGGAAAAATACAAGTGATGGAACGTACCTGGAATACCACCCAACATAAACAACGACGCCGAAGCCAGGCTCGCTGCAGTTGCCATGGTACGCGATACCAGGCCCATGCTGCAGAAGATAAAGGCTAAAGCTGCCGTCGCAAAAACCTCGAAGAAACCTTCAACCCACAGATGAACAATCCACCAACGCCAATATTCCATCACTGACAGCACAGTACGTTCACCATAGAAAAAGCCTGCGCCATAAAACAATCCAATTGCCACGACGGAAGCCGTCAACAGCGCGAGCAAGTTTTTATCACCGGGTTTGTATAACGCAGGGACGATACCGCGCAGCATTAACACCAGCCATAACACGATGCCGAGGAACTTGCCGATCTGCCACAGGCGGCCAAGATCCACATATTCATAGCCCTGATGGCCAAGCCAGAAATTAAGATTCGCGGGCATGATATGCGCGATAGCCAGGTAGTTACCGACAAACGAACCGACCACGACGGCAACCAGAGCCCAGAACAAAATATCTACACCGAGTTTTTGAAACTTTGGATCTTTACCACCGTTGATGATCGGTGCGAGAAACAAACCCGCCGCAAGAAAACCCGTGGCAATCCAGAATAACGCGGATTGGATATGCCAGGTACGAGTTAGTGAATAGGGAAACCATTGCGATACATCAATGCCGTAAAACTCCTGCCCTTCCACGGTGTAATGCGCGGTGAACCCGCCAAGCATGACCTGAAAAGTAAACAGCGCAACGACGAGAAAGAGATATTTCCCCAGCGCGCGCTGTGACGGCGTAAGTGACACCAGAGAAATCGGATCATTAGCGGGCGCCGCCGGATCATGCTCCCCTTCTTTACGTAAAAACGCCCACGCCCAGATCAGCCCGCCAATACCCGCGACAAGCAAAATCACGCTCACAATTGACCAGATAATATTTTCCGCCGTGGGTTTGTTATCAATCAGCGGCTCGTGAGGCCAGTTATTGGTGTAAGTGGATTGGCTGTCGGGGCGTTCGGTTGCGGCGGCCCAGGCAGTCCAGAAGAAAAATTCGGTTAACCGTTCGCGCCGCTCTGCATCGGGCAAGGTGTTTTCCTTCATCGCATAACTTTTTCGGGTGTTACGCAATTCCGGTTCTGCACTGAACAGGCTGGTGTAATACGCCGCCGTCTGTTCAATGGCCTGAGCGCGTCGGTCGCTGACTGCCAATGTGTCGGTATCAGCGTTGTACCGATTGCTTCGATAATCAATTTTTAAATCGTATTGCAGCGCATTTTGCTGGGCGCCATCCAGTGCCTCATAGGGTTTACCAAACACATCCAGCGCGGCCAGCTCAAGCCAGGCCACCAATTCACGGTGCAGCCAATCCGCCGTCCAGTCCGGCGCCTGATAAGCACCATGCCCCCAGATGGAACCCAATTGCATACCACCCACGGATTGCCAGGCGGTCTGGCCATCGAGAATGCTGTCGTGGGTCATCAATAAATTGCCGCTGTCACTGATCACCTGCGCCGGAATGGGTGGCGCCTGACGATAAACCTCCCTGCCGAAATAACCCAGAATTGAAAAAGTAAGGATAAGGATGGCAATTAAAAGCCACCAGAGTTTGCGATACTCAGCCATGACGTGCACTCCCTGGAGGAACAATGAGTCTATCGAAGGTGGTCATATTTTTACGCTCCGTTGCGAAAACTGGGGGACTGGAAGATGCCGTGAAATAAATTTTTACCGGGCATCTTAAGATTCATTGTAAATACATCTTTTAAAGATGTAAAATAAATACATGTTTAAAATGCAATTTTTTCTTCCGGTTAAAAACGGAGCATGGCGATGCTTAAATATTGGTGGATACACTCGGCGCGAGCGGTCTACGTGGCAGTAGCGGTTATGGCTTTGGTGGTGGGTCTGATCGGGATCGTCGTTCCTTTACTGCCAACCACACCCTTTCTGCTATTGTCTGCCTGGGCAGCAGCCAAAGGCTCGCCTCGCTTTCATGCGTGGCTGATCCGGCACCCTTGGATAAATGAACCTTTGATCGCCTGGCGTGATGAAGGCGCGATCCCCACCCCGGCAAAACGACTTGCGTTAACGATGCTGTCAATCAGCTGGCTGGCCCTTGCGCTGGGCGGAATACCGCACCTGCTTCTGCTGGGACTGTCTGGATTATTTTTCGCACTCGGGTTGTTTATAGCCCGACGGCCAGCGCCGGCTTATGAGGCAGAAGTGCCACCTGAAACCATCAAACTTTATGAAGGCTGCGTAAATTACAGCGACCTTCGAGCTTACAGCGATCCAGAGGTTTTTCATGAATAAAGTCGCGCAACCTGTTGTTTTACTGGCATTTCCTTTTCGGATCTTCTTCCTCTTGACCGGCCTTTACGCCGCCTTCAGCGTCGTCGCCTGGATGAGTTACCTGTTTGGTGGTTTGCCGTTACCGGTAGGCTGGTCCGCCATTCATTGGCATGGCCACGAAATGCTGTTCGGTTTTACCACTGCAGCCATTGCCGGCTTTTTATTGACGGCGATGTGTAACTGGACAGGTGCTGCGCCGCTCCAGGGGCGCGCGTTACTGGCGCTGGTGCTGGTATGGTTCGCCGGCCGCGTGGTGATGTGGACGGCTGCCTGGTGGCCGGGCTGGTTCACAGCGGGTGTCGATATGTTGTTTCTCCCCTGCCTCGCAGTTTATGTGGCGCGGGTGCTGTTGGCCCATGGCAACAAACGCAATCTCATCATGGTGATCATTCTCGGGGTGATGACGGTGGCCAATGGCGTGATGCATTTTGGCTTCCTGACCGGCGGCACCGCCTGGTTAAGCCTTGGTCAAGTTTCCGCATTCAATCTGATCACGTTGATGATGATCGTTATTGGCGGGCGAATTATTCCGCTGTTCACGATTAACTGGCTGCGCAATCACGGCCATGATCCCGCAGCGGTTAAACAATCCCCTGCCCTGGATCGTTTGGCGATCATCACCACCGCCCTGTTGATTCCTGCCGATTGGGTTACCGTCGCGCCATGGCTGGCGGGAATCCTCGCCCTCGCCGCCGCTGCAGTCCATGTGGTACGCCTGGCTGGCTGGTCAGGTTGGAAAACCGGACGCGAACCCTTACTGTGGATTCTTCACCTCAGCTATGTCTGGATAATCCTTGCGCTCTTGCTCAAAGGCGCGGCGGCCTTTAACCTCGTGGCCCCCACTGCCTGGCAGCATGCCCTGGGTGTGGGTGGGATGGGAACCTTGATTCTGGGCATCATGACCCGCGTCGCGCTCGGTCATACCGGCCGTCCGCTTACCTTGCCACCCTTGGGTGTCGTGATTTATCTCGCCATCACACTGGGCGCGGTGGCCCGGGTGTCGGCGGCGCTGCAGTTCATTGATTATCGTCTGGGGTTACTCATCGCCGCTATTGGCTGGACCCTGGCTTTCAGTTTATTCGTTTTTATTTATTGGCCGATCCTCAGTCAACCGCGCGCTGACGGACGCTCCGGCTAACGAGTTTTATTATGCATATCACTTTATATACGGATTACTCGCTGCGCGTTCTAATGTATGTCGCGCTCAAAGGTGAAGAACTCTCGACCATCCGTGAGATTGCCGAGAGTTACAACATCTCGAAGAATCATTTAATGAAAGTTGTTCAGGAACTGAATAACAAAGGTTATTTAATTGCATTGCGGGGAAAAAACGGCGGACTGCGCCTGAACGGCCGTGCAGAAGACATCAACATAGGTGCGCTGGTGCGTGATACCGAGCGCGATATTGCGCTGGTCGAGTGCCTGGGTGAGCGAAACAGTTGCATTATTACCCCGGCTTGCCAACTGAAATTTATTTTGTCGGAGGCTCTGGAAGCGTTTTTCAAAACCCTGGATAACTATACGCTCGCGGATTTACTGCCGCCAGAGCGGCGGCCTGAGATCATAAAACTGTTACATTTTCCGGCGTGATTTATTCACCATGCCGGATATGTTTTTGCGCGTGATAACTTACTCGGATCGCTAAGAACGAAGGGGAGAATTTTTACCGGCGATCCCGCTGAGATTTTTACAGAATCTTTGATCTTCATCATCAGGATCGAACATCGGCACCCCCTTCACACTGTTAGCTCCCCAACACAGCCTGAAATGCTGGCACTCGAAATATCCCGCTTGGTTGCAATGTCACGGCGCACTGCTATTCTAAAAAAAATAACTTATCGCTGAGGGAGGCGCTATGCGACACAAACCGTTTTATGCCCCGGTAAAAATTCTCAGTTTCATCGTTCTAGCAGCAATGGCAGCTGCCATCATCTATGCCTTCTCTATCTCGCTCCTGTACTGGTCCGGCATCGGCGTATAAAGGCGAACTATTATGAATAATCGTCAAGCTAGAATTTTTGCGATTGCATCAACCGGAATTTCGGTATTGGTTTTTCTTATTCTGACGCTGGACAGCCACCGTCAATTTGACGAACTCACCAACGCAGAAAACATCACACCCGAAGTTACCCATGGTAAAGATGTATGGCACAAATACAATTGTATTAACTGCCATACGCTCTTCGGTGAAGGCGCTTATTACGCACCTGATCTCACCAAGATCACCCAACACCGTGGTGAAGCTTATTTGCAGGCCTACATGCGCGATCCGGCAAAATTTTACGATGAAAATAAACACCGGCGATTAATGCCCAAGCAGGATCTGAGCGATAAAGAAATCACCGATTTGATTAAATTTCTCGATTGGGTGAGCAAAGTTGACAATCAGGGCTGGCCACCGCGGCCCATTCTCGTCACCGGCAGTTTTATTCCGGGTGCAGACGCGGTTGCGGCTGTGGCCGAAGGTACAGATGACAATCCTGCAGGCATTCGTCCGGTAACCGGTGATGATGATCCGCGTGCGCAGGGTGAGCACGTCTTTCGTAGTGCAATTCCTGCGTGTAATGCCTGCCACTCAACGGCACCCGGTGCCAATATGGCTGGCCCCACCCTGGCTGGCCTCGTTACCCGCGCCGAAACCATTCTTGCTTCGGGTGAGTACACCGGTGAGGCGACAGACGTTGAGGGTTATATCCGCGAATCGGTTATTGCGCCGAGTGCGCATCTTATTCCCGGTGAAATGTATTCAGCTAATGGTACGTCGTTCATGCCTACGGGCTATCAAGAAAGTCTGACGCCGGAGCAACTCGATCATCTGGTTGCTTACCTGGCAACGCTGAAATAAATCCTCTTCATAATTCAGCATCTAAACGGAGAATAACGATGCAATACAGATCGCAGTCAGTGGCATATTGGTACTTCGCGGTCGCGATGGTGCTTTTCGGATTGCAACTTGTCTTTGGTTTGCTGTCCGCTTCAAAATATCTCGGACCTGATCCGCTGCTGTATATCCTGCCATTTGATGTAACCAAGGTCATTCACACCAATCTGTTAATCGTGTGGGTATTGACCGGATTTATGGGCGCCACCTATTGGATGATTCCCGACGAATCACGCACTGAACTGCACAGCACCAAGCTGGCTTACATCCAATTGGTTCTGTGGGTAATTATGGGTGTAACAGCGATCATCGGTTATTTGTTTCGTTACGGCACGGGCAATAAATTACTGGAACAACCTTTACCGCATAAAATCGTTATCGTTATCTGTATGCTGATATTTCTTTACAACATCGGCATGACCATAAAAAAATCCGGCCGCTTTACCACAACAGAAGGCGTGTTAATGCTCGGCCTCGTCAGCTCCGCCGTACTGTTCTTCCCCGCACTGCTGCACTACGAAAACTATACCGTCTCTATTTTCTATCGCTGGTGGACCATTCACTTGTGGGTGGAAGGTGTCTGGATGATGATTATGGGTGCATTCCTCGCCTACCTGTTAATCCGCTTGTCGGGTGCAGACCGGGAAGTCATGGAAAAATGGCTTTATGTGATCGTGGGCCTGGTGTTTATCGCCGGTATTCTGGGAACGGCACACCACTACTACTGGGTTGGCGTGCCGACTTACTGGTTACCCATCGGTGGATTTTTCAGTGCGCTTGAACCCGCCGCGCTGGTCGCCATGGCGATTTACGCTTACGGCGCCATTCGACGGTCCGGGTTGTCTCATCCGAATAAATTAGCGTTGCACTGGACCGTCGGCAGTGCCTTATTTACGTTGTTTGGTGCTGGTTTATTAGGGCTTGCGCATACCTGGCCCAGCATCAACAAATGGACCCACGGCACCTTGATTACTGCCATGCACGGCCACGCTGCATTTTATGGCGCTTATGCCATGATCGTGTTAGCCATGATTACCTACGCACTGCCCTCACTGACACGTAACCGTCCGGAAGGTGGCAGCAGCATCGGTTACTGGGCTTTCTGGCTGCAGCTCAGCGGAATGTTCGGAATGACCTTGTCGTTTGCCACGGCGGGCATCGGTCAGGTGTATCTTGAGCGGATCATGGGTATGGGTTATCTCGATACACAATTAAAAATTCAGGTTCACTTTCTCATGCTGGTTGCCACCGCTTCGGTATTTACCGTGGGTGTGGCGTTATTTATTTATGACTTTTTCCGCTTTGCGCCCCGATTTATTTCTGAAGATGAGCCGCACGTGGAAGCTGGCGTAACGCGGAGTACGCCATGACGGTGACGCAACCGATCGCATCCTTCGCACCCCGCGCTGACGAACCTTTTTATCTTCCCTGCGGTGAAGAGGTAAACATCTTCACTCAATGTCATAAACAATCTTTAGCCGTGATGTTAAAAGGGCCGACCGGTTGTGGAAAAACCCGTCTGGTTGAATACATGGCTTGGAAACTCAAACGGCCTTTAATTACCGTCGCGTGTCACGACGATTTATCGGCGAATGATTTAATTGGCCGGTATTTGATTCGCCATGACGGTACCGTGTGGCAGGATGGCCCCCTCACGCGCGCCGTGCGCGAAGGCGCAATCTGTTATCTAGATGAAGTGGTGGAAGCGCGACAGGACACTATTGTCGTGTTGCATTCGCTCACCGATCATCGGCGGTTATTACCTATCGACAAAACCGGCGAACTGTTAACCGCAGCGCCCGGTTTTCAGTTAGTCATTTCCTACAACCCCGGTTATCAGCGTATGCTCAAAGATTTGAAACCGAGCACACGCCAGCGTTTTGTGGCGATGGATTTACATTATCCGGATTACGATAACGAAGTTGCCATTGTTGAACGTGAAAGCAATGTTGATCACGCCACTGCCCACGCACTGGTAGGCCTTGCGCAACGCATCCGCATGTTGCACGACCGAGGATTACCGGAAGTTCCCAGTACCCGCTTATTGATTGCCGCCGCCCTATTATTTACGCACGGCATAGACATTCGCAGCGCCTGCCGCTCAGCCATCGTTGCACCTTTATCGGATGATGAGGCATTAGCTGGCGCCATGAATGATCTCGTTGACGCAACCTTTATTTAAGGCGCATCGCCGTGGCGGAAGCTGAAGATGTATTAACCGATATCGCCCGTCACGCCACTATCTACGCACGTGATCTGTGGCAACGCCACCGCCCACCAGAAAAAGATCCGCGTTTATTTTTGTCCGATATTGTTCACCGGCTGGAGCTATTTATTCTTTCAGCCATGGGGACGCATTTTCCGATTCGCGTTGCACAACCACCTACCCCGCCTACGCTGCTCGCCCGGCTATTTCGTCAGTCGCCGGCGCCTTGGTGCACGCAAGCGCTGCCAGCAACCGATGGCCACAGCATCTGGTTACCGGCTTGCGCGCCGTTGACGGACAAAGAGCTGGCGCAACAGTGGTTTCGCATTCTTACACTGCAACAAGCAAAACGGGCCGAGCGAAACGGCAGCGCACATCTGGCCCAACTGCCCCATGCATTGGCCTGCGATGTATTTCTGCTGATCGAAAGTTTTTCTGCGGATGAAGAGATCGCGCAACAGTTTCCCGGTATGCGCAATGCCTTGACCAACCTGCGTCAAACTGCTTTGCAACAGCGCCCACCGCTTTCTGCTTTTTCCTCTGCGCGTCAGCCGCTGGAAATGTTTTATCGCAAACTGTTGGCGCAACCCTGTGGAACCCCCAATGAAATGTTGCCCCTATGCCCATCACCGGAACAATCCCGAATCGCGGTAAACCTGGTGCTTGAGGAGCTTATGAAAGCTGCGCCGGTTTATTCAATTCGTGCTTACGGTATTGCTCCTCTCGTGAAAGATTTCTGGACCGGCGACTTACGGTTACCCGGCGTTGACCCAAGCGTGACCGCATTAGACGGTTGCGAAATAAATTCGCCGGAAAATCCGAAAACCGCCCACTTACCTCGCCGCCCGGAGGTACGCGAAGCGAAACCAGGAGAAGACAGAGAAAATAAAAACGATGATGCCTGGATGGTTCAGGGCGATGAGTCCCACCCGAAAGCAGAGGATCCGATGGGTCTGCAGCGTCCGATAGATCGCGAAGAAGATACGGCGGCAGAAGAATTTGCGGACCTTGTATCGGAGCTGAGCGAGGCCCGCCTGGTTTCCACGCCGGGCCAATCCAAAGAAGTATTGCTGTCCGACGACGCACCGGATAAACGTTCGCAAGTTACACCATCACCCACCACTGCGATCACAGAGCTGACTTATCCAGAATGGGACTATCGGCAGGAAGCGTATCGCCACCCTGGGGCAAGAGTCTGCATCAGCGCCATGGCGCACGGCCCACAGACGTGGATTGATGAAACCCTTAAACAACATGCCGTACTGATTCAAACGATACAACGACAATTTGAAATGTTGCGCACCCGGCGGCTTTTGTATCGTCAGCAACTGGATGGCGAAGAAATAGATCTGGATGCCTACGTGACCAGTTACACCAATTTTTGCGCGGGCGATTCATTTAATCAGGCGCTTTATCAGACTCACCGTGCTGCCGAAAAAAATGTTGCACTCACGCTGCTGGTCGACGTCAGTGGTTCCACCGATTCTTGGATCGCAAACAACCGGCGCATCATTGATGTTGAGCGCGAGGCTTTGCTGTTAGTGGCTATTGCGCTGCAAAGTCTCGGCGAACCGTACAGCATTCTCGCCTTCTCTGGAGAAGGCCCGCACGGCGTCATGGTGCGCGAAGTAAAATACATGAATGAAAATTTCAGCAACGCCGTGGCGTTACGGATCAGCGGTTTGCAGCCCGAGCGATTTACCCGTGTGGGGGCAGCGCTGCGTCACGCCACTACTGAGCTGATGCACACAGCGGCGGCGCATCGCTTGCTTATTGTTCTTTCCGATGGCAAGCCCAACGATAACGATGATTATGAAGGTCGATACGGTGTTGAAGATACGCGTCAGGCCGTTATGGAAGCACGGAACCAGGGTATCCAACCGTTTTGTCTGACCGTCGACCGACAGGCAGCAAGTTACATACCGCGGATTTTTGGAGCACATCACTACGCACTGCTACCGAATCCCGAGCGCCTGCCGCAAGTGCTGCTGGAATGGATGAAGCGATTACTGGTAAATTAACCTCGTCATCGTAAAAATTTTCCACCGGTGAGGTACACAATGAAGACAACATCCGATGATTGGGATCCCCGCGCGGAATCCGTCTTGACTAACCCTCTGGCGAGCTATGACGAGCTGCGGGCACGCTGCCCCGTCGCCTACAGCGATTACCTGCAGTGGTCGCTGTTCCGCCACGATGACATTATGCGGGTCCTGCAGGATCACCAGACCTTCAGCAGCGCCGTGTCCGCGCACGTGTCGGTACCCAATTCGATGGACCCGCCGGAACATACGCACTATCGAAATATTATCGAGCCTTATTTTTCTCCCGCAGCGATGAATGCCTTCGAGCCTGTCTGTCGCGAGCTCGCCCGGAAACTTGTTCATCAATTACCTTTCGACAAATCATTCGACTGCGTAGAACAGTTAGCGGAGCCTTTTGCGCTGGAAGTGCAATGTGAATTTCTCGGCTGGCCGAAAGAACAGCAGGCGCGCCTTCGTCTGTGGATGGAAAAAAATCAACGAGCAGTACTGACAGGAAATCGCACGCGGATGGGCGAAGTCGCGCTGGAATTCTCATTGATGGTCACGGAAATCCTGGCGCAAAAACGCATCGAACAAACGTCTGATGTCATCGGGTCTTTACTACAGGAAAAAGTACACGACCGTTTACTTAAAGATGAAGAAATCACCAGTATCCTGCGCAACTGGACCGGCGGCGAAGTCGGCACAATTACCGCTGCGGTAGGCATCATTATTTATTTTCTTGCGCAGCATCAGGACATTCAGACTGAGTTGCGTGAGCATCCCCAAAAAATCTCTGAAGCCGTTGATGAAATTTTACGTATTCACGGCCCGTTGATTACCAACCGCCGTATAACGACCTGCCCGGTAACGTTAAATGGCCGCGACATTGATGCTGGCGAACGCCTGACATTGTTCTGGGTTTCCGCCAACCGCGATGAAAGCGTTTTTGACAACGCACAAACGTTTCAATGGAACCGCAACCCCGCCGACAACTTACTCTATGGTGCCGGCGTACATGTTTGCCCCGGCGCACCACTTGCCCGTCTGGAACTGAACCTTATCATTGAAGAACTATTGAATTATACAAAACAGATTTCACTTGCACAGACACAAGCGCCTGCTTACGCCGCCTATCCAGCCGGCGGTTATGAAGACGTTTTTATTATTTTACGGGATCGTGGAGTGTAGGCTGCGTTAATGACAACGGCTTGCGGCTTCTAAAGATAATACCGTCGCCATGTCGCAATCAAGATCATGACAATCAACTTATATATTTGCGAATGGCAAAAAGCAGTAGCAGATATCTAAATAATTGCTTAAGCAAACTATGTGCTTGGGTTCTGGGCCTGCAGGATGGAAATCTGCGTATTCAGGAAGTCAGTAATGCGAGGGTATATAAAACTTCACAGTTATTTATCGGCAGACACTTTATGCAAAAGGGCAAACCCCGGTGGGAAAATCACCGGGGCAGTTTATTTGTGGCAGGTGCTGTATGTTTTCTGTTCTGCAGATATTCAAAAAACGTTTTCAGTATCAGGGTTAGCAACGCAATTGAGGCGAGCAAGAGCGCGGCCGTAAATGCACCCACGCTGTTGTAATCCTGCTGCAGCAATTGCACGTGCAGTGGCAAAGTATTGGTCTGTCCGCGGATGGAACCGGAAATAACTGCAACGGAACCGAACTCCCCCACCGCGCGCGCAGTGGTGAGCACCGTACCGTACAGCAGCGCCCATTTAATGTTGGGCAGGGTAACGCGACGGAACATCGCCCAGCCACTGGCACCCAGCAGGATCGCTGCCTCTTCTTCATCGTTGCCCTGAGCCTCCATCAGCGGAATCAACTCTCGCGCAACATATGGACTCGTAACAAAAATCGTGACCAGAACGATACCCGGCCAAGCAAAAATTATCTGAATGCCGTAATCATCCAGCCAACTGCCAATCAACCCCTGATTACCGTAAAGCAGCAGATAACACAGTCCCGCCACCACCGGAGAAATAGCATAAGGTGTATCAATCAGCGCGATAATTAGTTTCTTACCCACAAACTGAAATTTGGTAACACACCAAGCGATCAGGGTACCGAAGACAAGATTGACCGGTACCGTCAGCACGGCCACCAACAACGTCAGCTTGATCGCTGACAGCATGTCTTTATCCAGCAGATTGCTGGTGAATAATGCCCAACCGCTGCTAAAGGCCGAGATAAAAATCAGCATCAGCGGCAATACCAGCAGCGTCACAACAAAAAATAACCCAAGGGCGATAAGCGCCTTGCCAATATTCGTTGGTTTACGTGGGATGTAAGTATGCATGTTAATTTTTTCGGTGGCGTTTGCCGTAATAGTTTTGAACCAGCTGAATAAACAACAGCAACAATAATGAAACCGCCAGAATTAACAGCGCGACCGCAGCGGCGGCGGCATAGTTGTATTCACCGATATACGTGAAAATCATCAGCGATACCACTTCGGTTTCGTAAGGCATATTGCCCGCAATAAAGATCACGGCTCCGAACTCGCCCAGGCTGCGCACAAACGAAAGCGCTATGCCGATTAAGAGCGCAGGCCGTATATGGGGCAAAATAATACGCAGAAAAACCTGCCTTTTCGTTGCACCGAGCGATTCTGCGGCTTCTTCATATTCAGGCGATAAATCTTCCAGTACCGGCTGCAGTGTACGGACCACAAAAGGAATGCTGGTAAATACCATCGCGATAATAATACCAACAAAGGTATAAGACACCTTGATATCGAATGGCACCAGCCAACGTCCCAGCCAGCCGTTCTGCGCGAAGAGTGCCGAGAGCGTCAATCCGGCCACTGCGGTAGGCAGTGCAAAAGGCAAATCAACGAGCGTATCGACCAGTTTCTTGCCAGGGAATTCGTAGCGAACCAGGATCCATGCGAGCAATAGTCCCAGGAGGCCATTAAACAGGGAGGCAAACGCGGCAGCAGAAAAAGTAACTTTAAACGCAGCGATTAAACGCGGATCGGTGAGATAAAAAACAAACTCATCCCAGGATATTTCAAGGGATTGAAGAACCAGGGTGATAGCTGGCAGCAAAACGATAAGACATAAATAAAATACACCCAGTCCAAGACTGAGGGTAAATCCGGGCAGCACGCGGGCTCGCCCCAAAGGTTTGGTTGAGAGTCTGGTCACATCATCGTCCAGCAGCAGGACGGCGGCAGACTAAGCTGCCGCCGCACAAAGAAAATTAACGCGAGCATCTTAATGCGGCGCGCCCGATTTTCCTAGCGCCGTTTTGCTTGACGCAGCAGCTGGTCAAGAACCCCGCCGGTGCCGAAATGTATCTTGTTGATATCTTTCCAGCTGCCGAACAGTGATTCCACGGGGATTAATTTCACTTCAGGAAATTGTTCTGCGTAGTCAGCTTTGACTTTTTCATCGTGAACCCGGTAATAGAATCCGGCGAGAATATCCTGCGCTTCGGTCGAGTAAAGGAAGTTCAGATATTCTGTCGCCACCTTTTCAGTACCTTTTTCCTTGACCACTTTTTCTACCAGAGCAACAGGAAACTCCGCCAAGACACTGATCTTCGGAACAACCGTATCGTATTTATCTTCACCGTATTGTTTGCGAATCAGATTAACTTCAGATTCGAAGGTCAACAATACGTCACCCAACTCACGATCAACAAACGAGGTAGTTGCGCCACGACCGCCGGTGTCAAAAACCACTACGTTACCCAAGAGTTTACTGACAAACTCCTTGATCTTTTTTTCGTCACCCTTGAACACTTCGTTAGCGTAAATCCATGCCGCCAGGTAGGTGTAACGGGCATTTCCTGATGTTTTCGGATTGGGGAAAACCAGCTTCACATCACTGCGCACCAGATCATCCCAATCCTTGATGTTTTTTGGATTGCCCTTGCGGACCAAGAATGCTGTGGTGGAATAAAAGGGTGAAGCATTATTGGGGAATTTTTCCCGCCAGTCGGGGCTGACAAATTTGCCGCGTTCATGCAGCACATCAACGTCGGTTGACTGGTTAAACGTTACAACATCCGCTTTTAAACCTTGCAGGATGGCAGCAGCCTGAGCGGATGAGCCAGCGTGGGACTGCTGGATATTGATATCCTCCCCCGTTTTTTCCTTCCAGTAAGTCTGGAATTTAGGATTAATCTCGGCAAAAAGTTCACGCGCCACATCGTAAGAGGTATTTAATATTTCCTGCGCGGCGAAAGTCGTGTGAGATAGCAATAAGGTTGCGGTTAAGGCAAGAACGCGAGTAAAACCGGTTGTGATAAAAGATTTTGCAATCGGCGCTTGATCAGCCATTTTTAGCTCCTGAAAGTACCTGTTTCGAAAATTCTGATGGCGCATAGTTAACCATATTTGTGGTCAACAGGTTAGATTATTACATCCTATGCTTATAACGTTGCGACTCTGGCGGAACAATAAGCGCATGATTTAGCCCGCTTCGCGCCCCCGCATTACGCCGCTGCAGTGGCTCTGAAGATTACACTTCGGTCAATAGATTTGTGTAGGTTGGATTAGCTCTGAAGGTTACCCTCGGTCAATAGTAGATTTGTGTAGCTCGGATTAGCCCCAGGCGTAATCCGACAAAGCTCCGTTTACCCACCGCGCCATTCATCTGACAACACGTGAAAAGAAAATTTCATTGCGTGGGTTGTTGCGTGGGCTCGCTTTGTTAGAAAGCCATCCGGTTGTCGGATTACGCCTGCGGCTAATTCGACCTACGTTGGGGTGATTGGTTAACGTGTTAGAGAAATCGGATTACGCTGGGGTAGATTAGTTAACGTGTTAGAGAAGTCGGATTACGCCTGCGGCTAATCCGACCTACGGTCTAGGGTCTACAGTCTACCGGTTACGGGTTATGGGTTATGGGTTATGGATTGATGGGGTCAGGGTTGTTTTAAAAATACTTTTGAGTTGGTGGGTCTGGCGTATACCGTTGCACCTGGGCTCAGGTCAATCAGGCGTTCTTGCGAGCGCGGCAATTCCACATGAAAAATATCATCGCTGAGCGCATGACGCAGCTCAATGCGCAATACCGAACCGGCGGTGCTGACGTTATCGACCTTCGCTTCAATAAAACCTTCACCCAGCGGCTCCGCTTGCAGTTCGATATCGTGTGGGCGTACATAAGCCACAGCAGCGCTGTCTTTAATTTCAGCATGTTCCGGGGCCGGCAACTTGTAGTCGCCAATATGCGCCCAGCCTTCGCTGACGCGACTGTGAAATAAATTTACCTGCCCGATGAAATCGTACACAAACGGACTGGCCGGATTGTTATAAACCTCATCCGGCGAGCCAATCTGCTCGATCTTGCCTTTGTTCAGCACCACGATGCGGTCCGCAACTTCCATGGCTTCTTCCTGATCATGGGTTACGAAGATCGAGGTGATATGCAGCTCATCATGCAAACGGCGCAGCCAGCGGCGCAGGTCCTTACGCACTTTTGCATCAAGCGCACCGAAAGGTTCATCGAGCAACAATACTTTAGGCTCCACCGCAAGCGCGCGAGCCAAAGCGATTCGTTGTCGCTGACCACCAGAAAGTTGATCCGGATAACGGTCCGCAAGCCAGTCGAGCTGCACGAGACGCAGTAGTTCATGCACCCGCTCAGCAATTTCTGTTTTGCTCGGCCGTTTATCCTTCGGGCGCACGGTCAAACCGAAAGCCACGTTGTCAAACACAGTCATATGGCGAAACAGCGCGTAATGCTGGAACACGAAGCCGACCTTACGCTGCCGCACATGCACATGAGTGGCATCTTCGCCATGGAACTCCACCACACCACTGTCTGGCTGCTCAAGACCGGCAATAATGCGCAGGAGTGTCGTTTTGCCACAGCCGGAGGGACCGAGCAAAGCAACCAGCTCACCCGTGGGAAAATCCAGAGAGACGTCATTCAAGGCAGAGAAATTGCCAAAGTTTTTTTGGATGTGTTTAACCTGGATGCTCATTTTCTTTCTCGCAAAAAAATTCTTGTGGTATTTGTTGGATTACGCTGTGGCTAATCCAACCTACAGATGTTCTACAGTGTGTTTGCTCAGGCCTGCTGATTAGCTGCGCGCACCGCCTTTTCGCGTTCGCTGATGTGATGCCATTCCAACAAAGATTTCACCAGCAGCGTGATCAATGCCAGGCCCGCCAGCAGCGATGCAGCGGCAAATGCAGCAGCAAATTGATACTCGTTGTACAGAATTTCAATATGCAGGGGCAATGTATTGGTCTGACCACGGATATGACCACTCACCACACTGACCGCACCGAATTCACCCATTGCACGCGCGTTACACAGAATAATGCCGTACAACAAACCCCATTTGATCGATGGCAGGGTCACCCGCCAAAAGGTTTGCCAGCCGCTGGCACCCAGTGTAAGCGAAGCTTCTTCGTATGAGGTGCCCTGCTCTTCCATCAGAGGAATCAACTCGCGCGCAATAAACGGGAAGGTAACAAAAATGGTTGCCAACACAATACCCGGTACAGCGAAGATAATCCTGATGTTGTTTTCTGACAACCAGGGTCCTAGCCAGCTCTGCGCGCCAAACAATAATACATAAATCAAACCCGCCACAACCGGTGATACCGCAAAAGGTAAATCAATCAGGGTGATTAACGCCTGTTTACCGCGAAACTGGAATTTAGTGATCGACCAAGCGGCCGCCAACCCAAATAGCACATTAAGCGGAACGGCAATGGCCGCCGCCAGCAGGGTCAGCTTGATCGCATGCCAGGCATCCGGCTCGGTGATCGCTGCCCAGTAAACGTCGGCTCCCCGCGAAAAAGCTTCCGTAAATACGGCAATGAGTGGTACGACCAGAAACAGCGATAAAAAAGTCAGCGCCAGTGTAATCAGCACGATACGCACCCACAGTGGCTCAGTGGTGGCATCGGTCGCACGGACTGCCCGACGGTTTAATGAAGAAACTGCCCCGCTCATATCAGGCTCCTGTACGCTTGCTGCTCCAATGCTGCAACAAGTTGATCAGCAACAGGAGGATAAAGGAAAACATCAGTAACACCACCGCCAGTGCAGCGGCACCTGCATAATTATATTGTTCAAGTTTCGAAACAATCAGTAATGGAGTAATTTCTGTACGAAACGGCATGTTGCCGCTGATAAAAACCACCGAACCATATTCACCTACCGCCCGGGCGAACGCCAAAGCAAAACCGGTAAGCAATGCCGGTAATAACGCTGGTAATAAAATACGGCGGAAGGTATGCCAGCGATTTGCCCCGAGGCTCGCTGCCGCTTCTTCGATTTCTTTTTCGAGCTCTTCGAGTACCGGTTGCACTGTTCTGACAACAAACGGCAGGCCGATAAAGGTTAACGCTACGATGACGCCTAAGGGGGTATAAGCGACTTTAATCCCAAGGGGCGTTAACCATTGGCCAATCCAACCCTGGGGCGCATAAAGCGCGGTTAACGCTATACCAGCGACTGCTGTAGGTAAGGCAAATGGTAGATCAACGAGTGCATCGACAACCTTTTTACCAAAAAAATTGTAACGCACCAGCACCCAGGCAACGATAAATCCAAACACCAGATTGATTGAAGCACCAATAAAAGCGGCGCCCAAACTGAGTCGATAGCTTGCAATAGCTTGCGGATCAAGTACGGTTTGCCAGAACTCAGCCCACGTCAGGGTAAAGGCTTTGGCAAATAGAAAAGCAAGAGGAATAAATACAATCAGGCTTGCGTAAAACGCTGCGTAACCGAGCGATAACCCGAAGCCAGGAATAACAGATGGACGACGCATGGAACACCTTTGTGGTTGTTGCGGTGTTTTATAAATTCAGGAACCGCCAGAACCCGTGCGCGCAAGCCAGCGCAAAAAAGAACGCGAAAGCAGTGCCACACCAGTCTTTCAAACTTCTAAACGAATCCCGTAAAAAAGCCCGCAATGATGCTTATTTTTCATCGCGGGCATTGCTTTTAGCGGAAATTATCTCGTACCGGGTTTGTAAATCTGGTCAAAGACACCGCCATCATTGAAATGGTCTGCCTGGGCTTTACTCCAGCCACCGAAGGCGTCATCAATAGTGACCAGGTTGATTGCCGGGAATACTTTGCTGTATTTGGCTGCAACCTCCGCATCACGTGGGCGGTAATAATGTTTGCCCGCGATCTCCTGACCAGCCTTGGTGTAAAGGAACTTCAGGTAGGCTTCAGCAACCTTGCGAGTACCGTGTTTGTCCACGTTTTTATCCACCACAGCGACTGAAGGTTCAGCCAGAATAGAAAGTGAAGGCACCACGATTTCAAACTTGTCTTTACCTAATTCATTCAGCGCCAGGAACGCTTCGTTTTCCCATGACAAGAACACATCACCGATACCGCGCTGCACAAAGGTTGTGGTTGAGCCACGCGCGCCAGAGTCAAGTACTGGAACGTTTTTGAACAGCTTAGTCACAAACTCTTTCGCTGCTTCATCAGAACCGTGTGCTTGTTTGGCGTACGCCCAGGCAGCGAGATAATTCCAACGCGCACCACCGGAAGTCTTCGGATTGGGCGTAATAACTTCCACACCCGGCTTTACCAGATCATCCCAATCCTTGATGTTTTTGGGGTTGCCCGAGCGCACCAGAAACACAATGGTGGATGTATAAGGCGCACTGTTGTTCGGCAACCTGGACAGCCAGTTTTCCGGAATTAATTTCGCTTCCTGATACAGAGCGTCCACATCGTATGCCAAAGCCAGTGTTACCACGTCTGCTTCCAGACCATCAATAACAGCTCGTGCTTGTTTGCCTGAACCGCCATGGGATTGGCTGATGGTGACTTTTTGCTTTTCGGTTTTTTGCCAATGCTCAGTAAACGCTTTATTGAACTCTACGTACAGTTCGCGCGTAGGATCATAGGAGACGTTCAGTAACTTCACATCCTGGGCTTGAGCGAAAGCGGTAAAACTCAGCGATAAAACCAACAGTGTTTTCTTTAATTGCTTAATTAACATGATCAAATTCCTTACAAAAAATCATTCAGAGAAAAATCAGTAGAGGTGGTGCGCGGTTAATCAACCAGTGCGCATCAACATCGATAAACAGGAAGCTGGTTTTTCATGATTACCCTGCTCTTCATGATTTACGTTAGAAACTATGATCAAAACCAACGGCGAAAGTGTTGTCCGCCAGGTCGACGTTATCCACATCCAGCGCGGAGAAATAGGTAAAGATCTTGGTTTTTGCACCCAGGCTGTAATCGAGGCCCAGTGCTGCCAGCGTGCCCTTTTCATCACTGACATTCGCTTCAGCAATGCCGTACTGCGCTTTCAGTTTGACCTTGCCAAGATTCCAGGCACCGGATACGAGGTAACTGGTATCTTCTGCGTCACTGCCTTCCGCCACGTCGCTGGCCTGCTGGATCAGTGCGCCCAGTTCAAAAGCGCCGAGCTTTGCAGTACCCACCGCACGGATCACATCAGCACGAACAATTCCGTCAAGGCTGCGACGCGCCAGCTGGTTGATGTCGTAAGCGATGGCGCCGTAGAAGGTGCCATTATCAGCAACCAGCGAGGCTGAAATTGTTTCAGTCAAGCCGTCATCGGCCTCACCATCCAGATCCACATCCGCACCTTCTGCCGCAACAAAAGCGAGATTCGCGGTGAACAGTTGAGCGAGTTTAGGCGTTGAGTATTGAACGATATTGTTAACGCGATTCTGACCACCGACGAGAACGTCAATATCGGCCCGCAAATCGTTGAACTGGTCAACCTTGCCTTCAATGACCTTTAACGGCGTATCGAATTTACCGCCGATGATGCGGCCAAAGTTGCCCTGTAAACCTGCATAAATGTTGCGTTGGGAAAACGGGCTGCTGCCGCCATCATCCGCATCGGTTTCGTATTCGGCTAGGTACACCACGGTAAGCCCGGTACCTTCCAGTGCCAGCTCGCCCTTGATACCCAGACGTGAGGCGTTGGAGTTGAGCTCCCACTGGTCAACTTCAAGAGGACCTTGAGCGGAAAAAGCACGACCGGCACCTTCATGATCGAACTGATCCAGAGAAACATTAATCTTGCCGTAAATGGTGGGCGGGTTGGCCAGTGCCGGGCTGGTGCTTACACCAATGGCCGCAGCGATTGCCAGGGATAAAACGGTAGGTACATTGAACGATCGACGCAGCGACCGCAGGTGTTGAAATGACATGCTAATCTCCAGAATTAACGTATCACTTCCGGCGGTCCGGTCAGTGTTGGTGTGTTTTTAAGGTCAATTATTTAATGACGGCGCCATACTAAACAAAGCGTTTAGGTCTGAAAAAGATTTGTTTTTTATTAGCTTATAACCGAGACGGCAGGCGATCACTCAGCTTCGCTTGGTCATTGCACCCCGCGTTTCCTTACCTTGCAGCGCCACTATCAGCAGATTAATCCTGGAATAAGGCGGCCGTTGAGTCTCGACCAGGGAACAATGTCATTCTCATCAGATCGATGAGTGTTAACCAACAACCAGCTTGAGTTATTTAAACTATGCTTGGGCTATCAAGGATGTTTTCGTACATCCTTACGTTCACCCATTATTTAGTCATGAATTGTTATGCAAAAACCGCCCATACCGATTGATGAATCAGAACGCATGAGCGCATTGCGCGCCACCTCTATTCTCGACACAGCGTCGGAAGATATATTTGATCGAATTACACAAATAGTGGCAAATGTATTTGACGTTCCCATCGCTCTTGTTAATTTAATCGATCATGACCGCCAATGGTTTAAATCAAAAGTCGGCTTAACAATTAACGAAACACCACGCGACTTGGCCTTCTGTGCACACACGATCTTAGAATCAAATGTATTTATCGTTAATGATACGTTGAAAGATCCGCGCTTCGCTGATCATCCTTGGGTGACCGGTGAGCCTCACATTCGGTTTTATGCAGGGGTTCCCCTGCTTTCTGTCGAGGATTACAAACTGGGCACCTTGGCTTCTATAGATTGTGTGCCTCGACGCCTTACCTCTGCACAGATTTCAATTCTTCAAGACCTTGCAAAAATTACAGAAGAATTGCTGCAGCGGCGTGAAATAGCGCTCGCCACAAAAAATTTACTGCATTCCCTGCAGGAAAAAGAGGAGCGATATCACCACTTGATAGAAAAATCGTCGGACGCATTTCTTATTCAACGCGAGGGTATTATCAGCTTCGCTAATGATGCAGCAATGAACCTGCTGAACGTCAGCAATGCCGATGACCTTATCGGAAAAAGTGCCTTATCTATTGTGGCTCCAGAATATCTGGATATTGTGCGCGAACAGATGAGCCGCGCATTGGATGAAGGCAAAGATAATCCCCTGCATGAGCAGGAATGGTTGTGCAGCGACGGCAGTCGTGTGCACGTCGAAGTTGCCAGCATTCCCTATATGATCGACGGAAAGCGCAGCGTGCAAATTATTGCGCGTGATATCAGTGA
>CAYUVQ010000032.1:0-28704 GCA_964448175.1 uncultured Cellvibrionaceae bacterium
TATAAATGTCATTAGGATTCTGTTGCGCAGCATCCCAGGCGCGTTCTGCGGCGGTCAAACAATTGCTGGCAAAGGCCGCATCAATGTTTTGCCACAGACGTGCGCATTGCGCTGCAGTAGCAGCCACGTTCAGTGTTGCAGCGGTGCTGGGAGGTACTAATGCACGGTTCTGGCCATCTTCGTGAGGCGCCAGAGGCAAGCCGGTCCAGCCTACGTCATGCACTTTGTGATGCACCATACCAGCCTTGGCCTGACCTTGAGGAACCTGCATAGAGAGCATGAATTCCATCTGCCAACGAACTTCGTCGAGGATATCCGGAACACCGTTGCCGCTTTCAGGAATATTTAAAGTGCCGTCTGCAAACGCGCTGGCGTTATTGCTCAGGTGAAGCGCGCGCTCGTACATGGTGAGCAGTTTCCATACCGAGATTCCGCCATTTACAACATATTTGCCGTGATCACCGGCGTCGTACCAGCCTTTGGTGACGTCTAAGCTGTAATCACAGGTGCCGCTCCAGCAGGGAACGTCATAATCACCCTTGTTGGCGCCCATGTTCAGGTGGCCAGCCGGACGGGCCCACTTGGCATCGGGTGCATAGCTGGTGTTGCCGCCGCCGGTATAAGGCGTTTCAATCGCGATGCCGCTGCGGTTGTGATAGAAATATTTGATGGAGTCATACAGCACGCCACGGAAAGCGCCGGAGGAAATATCAAAGGAATAACTTTCATCACCGCCCACGTAGAGCTTGTATCCACTGGCTGCGGTGGTTACCGCGCTGAAATCGATGTGATGGACGTTATCGCCAGAAGCTGCATCAACACCGCGCGGTACAGTAGTGCCGCTGGTGATCACGTTGCCGTTCAGACGCAACTCCCAAGGTAGCGCGGTGAGGCTGCTGCCGCTGTAGGTGGCGATCTTGGCGCTGTTGGGCAAGTAACCCACCTGGTTTACGCGGGGATTACCGACTTCAGCCCAAGCGCTGCCTGCAACCAGACCAGACAAAACAATGGCGCTGATGGCGCGCGTCAGAAGTTTGGGAGCAGAGCGAGTGGTCCGGCCTTTCGGTGAGAAAGCCGAGTTATTGAATCGAGACGAATTGGGAGCTTGAGTCATCGGAAGTGTCCTCACTTCATTTTTTTATGTGGATGGGACGGAACAAGGGTGCTCCGTCGCAAGGAATGCTGGGAGCAATGCAGCAAAGGGAAAAAAACAACCGGCCGCACCACGGGGTAATGGATAAGGCCGGTTAAACACACTGCATCGACTTACAACTCGTTTAAAACCGATCATTTGCCTTGGCGTCCGCAGCTGATGTACGTGAGCCAAAGTCTGGTTTTATTCTTAAACCGGCCCTCCTTGGCCTCTCTTCATTCCCTCGGCTTCGCTGTGAGAATTACAGCGCTGGGTATGCGTTGTTCAACAGAATCTGGAAGGCTTCTGTGTGCCACCGGCCAGCGTGAGGTGCGTCCGGGATTGAGCCGGTCAAGGTACCGCTGGAGTTGGTGAAGGTTGGATCACAGTTACGATCAAAGCCTTTGGCCGGATCAACTGGGTCGATGATGCCGGGGTTGCCTACGCCATCGGATTCACCTGGTGGTTTCACCCATACGTACGCATCGATACCTGGCTCCGGAGCAACGGTCGGACGCTCACCGATACCGCCATACTGGTTACACCAGTTGCCGCGGTGGTGGCGACGGTCTACACGAGACTCATCAACAAACGTATCGACGTCGGAGCTGGTGGATTGTGCAGTCGGACGATCTGGACCGCCCCAACCGTTACGTGAAGTATCGATCAGCATGCCGATGGTGCTTGGGAAGCCCAGCTGGATCATACGCTCACGCCACGCTTGTACGAAGGCGACTTCGCTGAAGTAGGGGTTCCACTCGTAGAAGGATGCCTGACGTACCTGCACGCCTGGGTTGCCTGGCATACCAGCATTGGACAGAGAATCCAGGAATGGCTCGTACAGTGGGGTGTAACCCGAGGTGTTGGACACGAAGCCTGCGATGCTGTCTACGCCTTTCTCGGCGCCTTTAATTGTATCGGCAATCAACGTGGACGCTTCCTGGAAGTTGTCAGTCCAGCCTAACCAGCCAGAGTGGCCGATATCGATATAGGAATACACGTTGGGCAGCTTGCCTAACTCGGTCAGGGTGTGACGGGTGCCGTCAACATAGCCACCTGGGCCAGCAGCTTCCTGACAAGCGGGGGTGGAAATATTGGTTACCAGATTGGGCAATGAATCCGGCTCAATGATGGTAACGATGCGCAGGCTGCTGTATTTCGGATCCGAGAAGATCTCAACGATTGGCGCAATGTACTCATTCACGTAGCGATTAAAGCCATCTTCAGCCATTAACAGTTCGCCGTTAGAAGCCAGAGCGTGACAGTCGCGGTTCGGCAGGTCATAAATCACGACCTTAATCAGGTTGGCGCCTTGATCCACGGCGGCATCAAGGTGCTCACGCAGGCCCAGAGTATTAGGATCTTCCGGGTCGATTGCACCGATACGGTCCATCCATACAGCTGTACTTACGTTAGCGATAGCTGCTCCGCCAGAAGCAGTAGCGTTTGCAGCCCAATCCTGGTTGACGTACCAGGTGGCATCCACAAATGGATTGTCTAAACGGTTGCTCCAGTCAGCCGGAGCGCTGGAAGACGGAACGCTGGAGATAGTCGAGCTGGCCACAGAGCTGGCAATTGAACTGACAACCGAGCTGGCCACTGAGCTGGACACAGCGCTTGAAGGTGCACTTGAAGTGATCGGCGTGCTGCTAACGCTGCTGCTCACTACCGAGCTGCTGGAGCTGATGGGAGTGCTGCTCGCAACAGACGAGGTGCTGCCGCCGACAATGCCATAGGGCGCTGGTTGGGTGCTGCACGTGCTGGCGGAGATACAGCTACGGTTCTGCTCCCAGCCCCAGCCATCCTGAGTGGAGGTACACAGAGCATAAAGGGTGCCGTACCAGTTACACTGCTGACCGCCAGTGGCAGGAGCACTTGAAGATGCCACCGGAGTGCTGCTGGCTGCGCTGGATGGGGCAGAGGAAGTGGTTCCACCACTGGAGCAGACCGCACCGTTCAAGGTTGGGGTTTCTGCGGTGCCGCCGTTTTTATCCACCTGAATACCGAAGGACACAGACTGGCCTGGAGCGATATTGCCGTTCCAGCCTAAGGAGGTGGCGGTATAGGGGTTGCTGCCACTGACGTTGGCGTTCCAGGAGCTGGTAATACGGTTGCTGTTGTATTGCCAGTTAATGCTCCAGTCACTGATCGCGCTGGAATCAGTGTTGTTGATGGTGATGGTTCCGGTGTAGCCGGTATTCCACTCGTTGCTGATGCTGTAGGTACAGGTTGCCGCCTGAGCTGCCGAGCCGAAAGTCGCTGCTGCCATGCCGAGACTCAGCATGGCTGCAAGACCGTAGCCCTTTCTTTTTAGCCTTATCATTGTTAGTTCTCCAAATGTCCGGTTAGGAGGGGAGTACATCTGATGCCCTCATCGTTACTCACACAGACTCGCCTTAAACGGGGTGGCGAGATGTGGTTCATGCTCTACGCCTTGTAGCTAGACTCGCCCGCATACCGGCCGAGGAAGATTCATCCGTGACAGACTCCGTATGGTTGTCGGTGAGACCGACTGGAGCGGTCATTGCCGCCCCTTATCGTTTTTATCTTGCTTGTCAGGCCGGCTGCTCTTGGTGAGCGACCGGATTACTCTCCTCACTTGTTGTTATTGCGTGAACCGTCGGACCCACCGCGCAAAAAGACAGCGCTGTCATTTTTGGCTCCAACGTTAATTCCTGATGTTCTTCGCTAGGGTTCTACTTATCTAAACCCTACTTATCTGCTGTTCTATTTAAATTTCACCGACACGAGTTAAATGATGCAAAGGTAGCGCTATCATTTATTGGTAGAAATCAGGCGTTAACCAGATCTACCTTCTTACTTAATGTTTTAACTAAATTTTAGGCTTTACGCTTAATCTGCTTCCCGCGTCAGCCTTGTTTCTGGTTGATCATCCCTACCAACCAGATCGCCTCAAAGACGGTGTAGCAGCGTCGCGTTAGCTGCTACACCGGAATTGCTTAATTACAAACAGAACCTGTTACAGTCGGCACGCTTGCTTGGTTAGAGGTGCTTGTGCCCTGGATGCCAAACTCCACCGTTTGTCCGGGTTGAATGGTGCCGTTCCAACCTACGTTACTTGCGTTGTACGGATTGCTGCCGGTAACGGACGCATTCCAGCTGCTGGTCACACGCGAACCGTCGGAATAACTCCAGCTCACATTCCAGCCATTGATCGCACCGGTGCCATTGTTGGTAATCCGGATAGCACCGGTAAACCCACCGTGCCATTGATTGGTTACCACATAAGTGCAGTTGCCGCTCCCACTCGCCGCGCTGGAGGAAGAGCTTGCGGGCGATGAGCTTGGCGCACTGGACTGAGCGGTGCTGGACGAATTTGAAATCGAGGAAGTGCTTCCACCTACGATCCCGTAAGGCGCTGGCTGCGAGCTACAGGTGCTTGATGCAAGACAGCTGCGGTTCTCTTCCCAGCCCCAACCACTTTGGGTAGTGGTACATAAGGGATATAAGGTGCCGTACCAGTTACATTGTGTCCCAACGGTTGCGCTGGAGCTGGAGCTGGCGCTTGATGGCGCGCTGCTGGAAACAGACGAGGCGGAGCTGGACACTGAACTGCTGGAGGTGCTGCCACCATCAAATACCGAAGCAATTTCGGCCGTCGCGCGAATGCCATTGGTACCGTTGATCAATCGGTCACCCCAGGTCGACAAACTGTTTACGTTCCAGTTGTTAGTAATGTCGAGGGATGCAACTTCACTGCTGTTACCGGACCAGGACCAGCCGAGGTAGCCGATGTTGTATTGTTCAGCTACGGCGAGGATAGAATCTTCATCAACGTTGCTGCCGAAGTGGTCTGCGCCAAATTCGCCCACAATCAGCGGCAGGTTATGGGTGCTCAAAAAGTTCGAGACATAACCTTCAATTTTTGCGCGGTCCTGATAAACCTCATACATGTGGACACTGAACATGGTGTTGTTGCGCGGATCTGCAGCGGCTACTGTCGATGCGTTATTGAGCATTACTTCCTGCCAGTCCTGCCCCCAGTTCGCGGCGTCGATCATCAATGTGTGAGTCAAACCGGCGCTGCGGATGCGCTGAATGGCCTCAATGTGACCGTCAATCCAGCTGCTCTCCGGTACGCCGTTACCAAAAGGTTCATTGGCGATATTGATGATGACGTAATCTTCCTGGCCCTGCAGCGTGCTGGCGATATCGATCCAATAGCTGGTGGCGTTGTAGAGCGTACCGGCTGTGCTTTGTTCGCCGGACCCGGTAACGTCATGCACCTCAAGAATTGCAATCAGTTTGTTATCTTTGGCCCATTGAATGATGTTGGCTACTTCTGTGGCACTGGTGCGCGTCCACTGCTGCCCATCGGACAACACTACGCGCACGCTGTTAGCACCAACGCTCGCGATGTCAGCAAAAGCTTGCTGTGTGCGACCCGTATACCAGGCGTGGGGGTGATTAACACCGCGCATAATAAAAGCATTGCCATTATCATCCAGCAGCTGGGTACCGGACACCTGAAAGCCCGCATCCGCTCCAAGGGCGGCGGCGAAGGTGCTGGCAAATAACAATGCGTTGCTTATTTTTTTCATGCCACTAAATAGTTTGGTCTGTTTCATATTCTCTTTGGTGCTTTTCATAATCCAGCCTCATTATTTTTAAATAATCGGAGTTAAACGATTGGTTGGTACTGCTTTGTTATCTGCAGATCTGATTAAAGAACTGCATTTTTCCGCAGACCGACTCGTTGAACTCTTGCCGGACTCACACCAGGTGTTACTCAAATACAACTCATAAATTTCGGGGTAAGTGTGAGTCATGCAACGGCTCACCAAATCAATCCGCAGGAACTGCTGTGGGCGTAGCGCCGACAGCTCTGCTGTTTGTTTGGTAGCGCAATCATCTCCAAGTCGAACTGATCCCGACTTAAGAAATTGCACAAACAAATACCCTTCAAAAAATGAATTGCCGATAATTCAATGAAATTGATCGACGTATTGGCGCGAAAAATCTTCTATTTTTTTGTTGTAGTTATACTTTTATTTATAGCTTTTATTTCTTTGCGCGTTTCTTATTAAAATTTCAAATATTGACCACTGTTACTTATTGCAAAACTGAAAAATGGAACGCGAAATCATCTCAATAACAGGTGATCGGAGGCAAGGTAGAGCAAAAGAATAGAAATAACAATCCCAAAAATACCGTGAGTGCGGGATTTGTGACACAGGCAGGAATGCAACGTGGTTGCGATAACAAAACGTGTCGTTGAAAATTGAATCGTAATTTTGAATACTAATAATGATCTGAAAAATCCGTAATCTTTTGCATAGTTAAATACCAAGGGGTTTAAGTAGACCCGCCGGGCTTGTGGGATGTTGGTTTGGTTTTTTAGTAGTGAAAAGGTTTTGTGGGTTGAGCGGAAAAATGAATAACAAAAGTTTTATTTCTTTCGCATCAAGCAGTTGCTCTGCTAATTGTTAGGGCTTACCAATCGTCCAGTTATTTTTAGAGTAACTTAAAAAATAAAAATTTATGATATGCAAAAATCTTAAGATCTATCCATAAAAATTTCCTTCGCAGCTTGTCAAGAAATTGTTGTAGGTAGTGGTTAGATATTAACGCTATATATTAAACGAAAATATATAGCGATTAATTAGCTTCTGCGTTCAGGCTGTGGTTAGTATTAGGTGCTTTTTCATAGATGATAAGTTGACTAACTCATTGTATTGGCTGGGTAAAAAATGACAAATGGTGAAGCCAATTAAAAATAAGCTTTTACTTATAAATAAATATTGGCGCGGTAACCTTAATGTTTTTTATGTCGGGTTTATCACGTTTGATGAAAATGGAATTTTAAAATACTTTTATTTAGCGCAAGATGTCGGAGCTTGAACCCTGGGATTCGGAGTGGAATTTTTGAGACAACCTTGTCTGGGATAAAGCAGTAAAAAGGAAATAACGTTTGTTGAAATTCCCCCTCTAAAAAATATTTTCTTTAATGAAAATATTTTTATCCAATCTGGAAGAAATTACTTAAGAATTTTTATGGATGAGAGAAGGTTGTTGATAACAACGAGTGCCTTCTCGCGTGCCTGACACACATCGCAAAGACAATAACTAAACAAGAAAACGTTAAAGGAGAGCAATGGTGCACCCTCAGTCTTTTCTGAGCAAAGCATTTACTTTCTGCCAATTGTTAGCGCAGTCATTTGCGTTTTTTCTTAATAAGAGAACAGTTGCGTGTGTGGGTAAAGCGTCTCTCCCGTGGCTTCGATTTTCTGTGCCCGACCATTTTTTTCATGACGTGCTTCCTGCACTGGCTTATGCCGGCAGGATTTTTCGAAGAAGTGATGCGCCGTGTGCTGTTTTATCGGCATCAGTAACGCAACGCGGTCCCGGGAGGGCGACTCTATGAAAACACTCGTGATTTATGCGCATTTGTTAGCAGCCTGTGTGTCTATTGGTTCACTGTTACTTCAAGATCTCGCGCTCTGGCGTTCTCGTCATCGCGTCTTAACGCAGGAGGAAGTCACTGCTCTGCGCAATACCGCCCATATCGTATTCATTGCATTGGTGGTTCTGTGGGTCACAGGTGTTACCTTGGTCACGCTCGGGTATTTCGAGAATCCTCAGGAATACTTTTCAAACCAGAAGATCTGGGCCAAGTTTTCGGTGGTCGTCATCCTTAGTCTTAACGGTGTCTTTCTGCATTTCTACAGTTTCCCCAAGGTGGTTGGTAACAAAGCCATTTTGGAATTGCCCTCCGCAGATCAGAAATGGATCGGCTGTTCGGGGGCCTTGTCCACTGTGTCTTGGTTGTTTGCGTGCTATTTAGGAATTGCGCGCAACTGGAACTACAGCATTGATTACTCAAGCATCATGCTGGTGTATGGCAGCCTGGTTGTCGTGGGATTTGTGGTGGCGCATGAAGTGATGCGGATGGCACGACCGGATCAACTTGCCGGGTTAAGAATGAGTAAGCGCGTGGATCGTGATGTTGTGTAAGTTTTTGAGAATCATGTGGTGAAGGCTAGTGATGGTCTTCAGCGTTTCATGATGTGTGCGTTCCTGCAACCCTTAGGGTTGCAGGTCTTTTTATAACGCACCATGTCTAAGGCATCGTGGTCAAGGTGTTGTGGGACAGAACGATTTTTGAAGGAATGCAGCCGGCTTTCTGACGAAGTTTTTCAACAGAAAGCCTTGTGGATGATGTGCAGGAGAGCAGGGAAATGTGACTGGCATCAGTAGGTAATATCACGGATCGTGAAAAAGCTATTGAAGGAATTATGAAGTTAAGCGCAGGGAGTTTGATGGCAGGGAGTAGGCAGATTTACGTGGTAATAATCTGGAGAGCTGATAAGTACTCGTTATTCGCGGCCGACAGGTAGCTCAACGAGTGACATTGGAAAAATAAAAAAGTGTTGATTGTGAACAAGTTGACACTGCCGTTACATGACCGGCGGTTGTTCTAGCAATTTCAATCATCATTCATTAAAACAGAAGAGGATAAAGAAGATGCTGAATAAAAAAATAACGCTCGGGCTCTTGTCCCTTGTGCTATCCGGCACGGCCGTTGGTCACGGCTTGATGTCAGAGCCGGCCTCCCGTAACTGGTTGTGTGGCGCTGTCACCAAACCAGATCAAGCTGTCCCTGGGAGTGCTTGTGCCCAAGCAATGGCTACCGATCCCAATGGTGGATATCAGTTCATGAGTGTGCTGACTCACGATATCGGCCGTAAAGGTGCACGTTCGAATAATGTGTGCGGCTTTGACAGTGAAACCTGGCAGGGCGGCGCAACGCCATGGGATAACCCTGTTGATTGGCCGACGCAGCCTGTATCGGCGGGCCCATTGGAAATCACCTGGGATATTTCCTGGGGACCTCACTTTGATGACACAGAAGAGTTCGTTTATTGGATCACCAAACCCGACTTCCAATATCAGGTTGG
Source organism: uncultured Cellvibrionaceae bacterium (assembly GCA_964448175.1). Taxonomy (GTDB): domain Bacteria; phylum Pseudomonadota; class Gammaproteobacteria; order Pseudomonadales; family Cellvibrionaceae; genus Cellvibrio. Next base: position 9,052 of record CAYUVQ010000032.1, read on the forward strand.
CCGTGCGCTTACCTGGGATGATTTCGAAGAAGAGCCTTTCTGTGATCTTTCCTATAGCGATACCAACCCCAACGGCAACCCCAATGTGACAGCGGATAAAGCTGGTGCGTTATTCCACACCCGCTGTACCATCCCCGAGCGTAGCGGTCGTCATGTTATTTACGGTGAGTGGGGCCGTAACCAGTGGACCTATGAGCGCTTCCATGGCTGTATCGACGTATCTTACGGCGGCGGTGGCAACCCGAATCCGGTAGTTGCTGATATCAGTGCAACGCCTTCTAACTCCACATTTGCCGGTGCCGGTACCATTTCATTGAGTGCTGCGGGTTCCAGTGGTAACAATCTGTCTTACCAGTGGAGTATTGATGCGGCAAACCCATCGCTCTATAGCTTCAGCAGTACGACAGCGGCTACTACTACCTTGTCTCTGGCTGCACCGCTGGCTCAAAGCAATGTGACTGTGCGTCTGCAGGTTACCAGTGGCACGACTACCAGCAACGATTCCTTCACGTTCACCCACGTTCCAGTGGCTGGCGCGAGCTGGGAAGATCTTGGCGCGTTAACAGCAACCTCAAGAACGCTGGCTGCCGGTGATCGGGTAAGTGTACGCCTGGTACGTACGGATGGTACCGATGTGTACCTACCTGCGACACCACTGGTGATCACTTCTGCCACCACTGCTGCTAACGCCTGGACGTATGCCCTGGCGCAAGCGGTTAATGATGCAGCTGACGATGTACAGGTTGGGGTATTAAATTCAAGCGGTGACGTAGTGCCACAGCAGAACGCAACCAGCAACCGCGTCTATGCTGAAACACCTTCTGTGTATGCCAATGCGTTCCTTCAAGTTGAAAGCACAAACAACAGCAGCTCAAGCGTAAGTTCGGCAACAACGTCTAGCAGCTCCAGCGCTGCCACCGGTAGCCAGTGTAACTGGTACGGTACGTTGCACCCGCTGTGCACCACTACCCAGAGCGGTTGGGGTTGGGAGCAGAATAGAAGTTGTATCGCAGCCAGCACCTGTAGTTCACAGCCGGCGCCTTACGGCATTGTGGGTGGCAGTGCTTCGTCAACACCTGCTTCCAGTGCGGCCTCCAGTGCAGTAAATGTCTCCAGTGCCCCCAGCAGTGCAGCGTCAAGCAGCACTGCCGGCAACACCGGTGGTAACTGTGAGTACGTGGTGACTAACGAGTGGAGCGATGGTTTTACCGGCGCTATTCGCATCACCAATACTGGCAACAGTGCTATCAGTAGCTGGAGTGTCAGCTGGGATTACACAGATGGCTCACGCGTAACCAACAGCTGGAATGCGAGCGTTACTGGTAACAATCCATACACTGCATCAGGTAGTGGCTGGAATGGTGCAATCGCTGCGGGCCAGACTATTGAGTTTGGCTTCCAGGGCACCAAAGGTGGTTCCGGCAATGCTGCAATTCCAACCGTAACAGGTTCGGTCTGTAACTAAGTCCGATGGTCCAAAAAAACTCCCGCTTCGGCGGGAGTTTTTTTATTCAGAAAAACAAAAATCAATTTGCGCAAAATAATCTTACGCGGTACGCAGATATTTCCTTTTGATAAAGCCACCCACGTAACGACTCTTGTCTGGTCGATGTCTTTCACTTTGCTGAGCGGCAAAGTCTTCAACCAAAAATGAACAAATAAGAAAGATAAATTTGTCCCATTACAGCCTTAACCAAGGATGCTGGATTCGTCACAAACTTGTGCAACATAATAGTTCTCTTGGGTCGCCAAGATGATTATGATTGCCGGGACCACAGGTTATCGAGTTACTCCTCAACGAATGAAATGGAATCATAGCGCTTGAGACACTATTCCGAACCCGGATTTACTTTCAGTATACCTATCCTTGTTTTTGTGACGCTGGTGGTGCTGGCAGAGATTATGCTCTCGATGCACCGGCATAGCCTCGCGAAAAGTGATCGTATTGAGGCGCTCGCTTTTGCCACAGATTTACGCACTCGCACCGACCTTCAACTGAATCGTGTTTTGCATTTGACGAGTGGTTTGAGCAGTTATCTCGCTGTACGTCGCAACGATCTTAAAAAAACCGAAGTGGAAGATATTCTGCGGATTGCGCATCAGACGACATTACATGTACGTAACATTGGTGTGGCTGTTGGTTACCAACTCACTTATCTATATCCCCCGGAGGGCAATGAAGAGGTCATAGGGCTGGATTACCGTTCGTTACCTGATCAATGGCCTGCCGTAGAAGCGGCTGTTGTGAGTCGCAAAGCGGTTATGGCTGAACAGGTCGAGTTGGTGCAGGGCGGTCTTGCAATGATCTATCGTGAACCAATCTTTGTTGAGGGTACTTATTGGGGATTGCTCTCCACCGTGATCGATTCTGATGCTTTTCTCGCGGATATTTTTGGAAAGATCAGTCAAACCACGTATCAATTTGCCGTCATGAGCAAGCACGGGCATAACTTGTGGGGCGATGCGGAGTTATTTAAAGATCCTCAGGCAGTGGTTATCACATCGGAGCAGGGCTGGCGTTTCGCTGCAAAATTATTGCGTGATGAAGGTCGTCTCTCGCAGGGTTTATTACGTTTGGCCGGCTGGATTTTCGCACTGGTGATTGCATTGAGTCTGTACAGTGTCCTGGCTCACCGTCGGACGCTGACGCATCTCGCGCTGCATGATCCGGTAACGGGTCTGCCGAACCGTACCTTATTAAATGATCGCATTCAGCATGCAATGCTGCTCGCCCGTCGCAAACTGGAAGATAGTCTGGTGGTAATTTTTGTTGATCTGGATGATTTCAAGATGATCAACGATACCTACGGCCATCGCACCGGTGATTATGTGTTGAAGACGGTGGCGCAACGTCTGGAAGCTTGTGCACGGATTGGTGACACCTCGGCGCGTTGGGCCGGCGATGAATTTGTTGTATTGGTGGAGAACCTTAATAACACGGAGATTGATTCACTGCTGGAGCGGATTGCCAATGCCATTGCCGAGCCGATTTATTACGATGGTCATCGCCTGCAGATCTCTGCATCACTCGGCTATGCGGTTGCATTCAAAGATGCGGATACTGCAGCGGATCTGGTATGGGCAGCAGACCGCCGAATGTACGCGCAGAAAGTCCGCCGGCAACAGCGCGTTTAATGCGGGTCATCCAAGGCGTAACGATAGTGGCCGGTAATCGGATAACGAAACAAAACATCTTCAAGCTGCGGCCCTGCGCCGATATTGTGCACGATAAGAGGTCGTTCACCGTCGGCGGAAAACTTATTCACCACAATGCCAATATGCGGCAAGTTGCCGGGCAACATCCAGGTTACAAGATCGCCCGCTTGATAATCCTGGCCGCCTCGGGAAATGGGTAATACCTGCCCGTGACGGGTAAAGAAGGTCTGCAGGTTAGGAACGCGTCGATGATCAATATTGCGGTCAGTCCGCGTCTGATTCCAGATGCGTTGCGCAGGATATTCTGCAAAATGATCGCGCATATCTTCATGAACCAGACGTTGCAAATCTATCCCAAGTGCACGATAGCTGCGAATAACCACATCGGTACAGACACCATATTGTGATGGTACGTCACCGTTCGGGTAATCGATCTTGAAATATGCACCGTTATAAATCACCTGCTGCAGCGTACGTTGCAGCGCGGCATCCACTAAGGCTGCGGCCTTTTCCTCAGCGTAGCTGAATTGACATAAGGCTAATGCAACCAGTAACCAGCAAATTCTTTTTTCCATCCTGGGCTCTCAATATTAATTGTTCGGGCAGCGAATGCGGTGGGTTGGGTAAAAGGTTAACATCCAAGCGAAGCAAGTTAATATCCCTATCTCACAGAACGCAGCGACCTGCCATTTTTTCTTCGATGCTCAGGGCCTGCTTCCAGAGTTACTTCAGAAACGGTTTTGCCCACATCGGCGCAATATGTTTCAGAAATCCAAATAGCCCCAGCCCTGCAATAATTCCGCTGAAGTTGGCGAGGATGTCGAGCGTGCTGAACGTTCGCGGCGGCATAAAATGTTGAGCAATTTCGATAGCAATGGAGTAGCCCAGTAAAAACACGGCTCGTTGCCAATAAGGAACCCGCGGCCAGGCAAAGCTAATGGAGATACCCGCCACCAGATAACCCCAGAAATGCATCAGTAAATCATTAAATACCGGCACCATGCTCCCGGGGTTGGAACTCAGACCCAACACCGTATAAATGGCCAACATAATCCAAAGCTGAATGTGACACAGCGGACGCCAAATACGTAAAAAAGTGTTCATAGAAGCCCTTAACGCAATACCATCAACGAAATCAAAGACATGTGTTTAACCCTTCTAGTGGCCCATCAAACGATCAGCATCGGGTTTATTGTGAATACCAAGGCGATCCACCAAGGTGGCGCTGGCTTCGTTAAGACCAATGATTTTAACGTCAGTGCCGCCGCGCCGGAATTTGATGACAACTTTATCCAGGGCGCTGATCGCGGTGATATCCCAGAAATGCGCCCCGTGTAAATTGATCGTGACTTTATCCAGTGCTTCCTTAAAGTCAAAGGCTGCCACGAACTGATCTGCCGAGGTAAAAAATACCTGACCGGTGATCTCATAGGTGCGGTGATTGCCATCGTCTGACACAGTGGAACCTATGTGGAGGATATCGCCCACTTTACGCGCAAAAAACAATGCGCTCAGGAGCACGCCGACCAGAACACCTTGTGCCAGATCATGAGTCATGACCACCACGGCAACCGTGGCGACCATCACAATGCTGGAGCTTTTGGGGTGCTTGCGCAGATTCGTCAGGGACGACCAGCTGAAGGTACCGATGGAGACCATTATCATCACCGCCACCAATGCCGCCATGGGAATCCGCGCAACCCACTCGTCGAGAAACACCACCATGATCAACAGGAGCACGCCTGCGGTGAAGGTGGATAACCGCTGGCGGCCGCCGGATTTTATGTTGATGACGGACTGCCCGATCATCGCGCAGCCTGCCATGCCACCGAGGAAACCAGAGCCAATATTTGCCACGCCCTGGCCGATACATTCACGGTTTTTATTGCTGGGTGTATCGGTGAGATCATCCACGATGGTGGCGGTCATCATCGACTCCAGCAAGCCTACCGCCGCAAGCGTTATTGAGAAGGGAAAAATAATGGTGAGCGTTTCCCAGTTGAGCGGCACATCGGGCAGCAAAAATACGGGGAGACTATCCGGCAATTCGCCCATATCGCCCACGGTGCGAATATCCAATCCAAAATAAACAGCCACACCCGTCAATAGCACAATACAAACCAGCGGCGACGGAACGGCTTTAGTGAGGTAAGGAAAGCCATAAATAATGATCAGCCCAGCAATGAGCATCGCATAAACCAATGCCGTCGCGTTTGCACCGGTAATCTCCGGTAGTTGGGCGAGAAAAATCAGGATTGCCAGCGCATTGACAAAACCCGTCACCACCGAGCGGGAAACGAAACGCATCAAGCTGCCTAACTTCAACAGGCCCGCAATAATCTGAATTACGCCAGTGAGCAGGGTGGCGGCGAGTAGATATTGCAAACCGTGCTCTTTCACCAGCGTGACCATGACCAGTGCCATGGCGCCGGTCGCGGCAGAAATCATACCGGGGCGCCCGCCGACGAATGCGGTAATCACCGCAATACAAAAGGAAGCATAGAGACCAACTTTAGGATCGACCCCGGCAATGATCGAAAACGCGATGGCTTCGGGGATGAGCGCAAGGGCGACCACTGTACCGGCAAGCACGTCGCCACGGATATTGGAGAACCAGGTATTGGATAACGCTGAAGACATAAACACATCCAAAGTAATCATCTGACGCAGTAGCGACTGCGCAAGAGTACGCAGGTGATTAGCGAATCACCTGTCAATTAAGGTGTTATCAGATTTTTTTAGTGACACAAAACAGCGCAGGCTACATAAGCCAGGCGTGGGCGAAAGAGGAACAGCAGAAAAAACTCAGGGCGGAGTAACAGCCAACATGTACATATCTCTAAATAAAGCAAAGGCCACCGGAGTGACCTAAAGAAAAGGCCACAAGTTTAACGGAATGAAGGGCAGGTGTCAGTTCAACAAATGCGGAGGGTGGTTGTGGCTTACTGAACATGCACCAGTTGAGCTTCCGCGCTATATAAATCCTGCGGTGTATTGATATTAAAAAAAGGATCGTAACCGGTTGCAGAGAAATCCACATAAACCGGGTTAAATTCTTCGATCCACTCCACCAGACGCGGCGTAGCGCCACTCTCCAGGGTGTGCTCAATCCTGCTCAACATGGACGCATGCCAGAGCGCAAAAATCGGATGGACACGGCCATTGGAGCGTGCAACCACCAGCTGTGCATCACCGGTGGCGGCGAGCAGCTGTTCCACCATGTCAGGTGGAAAAAACGGGGTATCACAGGCAAAACTGGCGAGCCACTCATTATTGGGGTTACGTTCATCCATAAAACTCAACGCCGCGTGGATTCCGGCAAGCGGGCCGGGGAAGTGTTCAAACAAATCGGGAATTACCGGCAGGCGGCTGCGCGCAAACCGCAGACTGTTGCCATTGGCGTTCAGGATAAGTTCGCTGACCTGCGGCTGAGCGCGTTCGATGCTGCGTTGCAGAAGCGTTTTTCCACCGAGGGGCAAAAGACATTTATCGCCACCTCCCATACGTTTAGCGAGGCCTCCGGCGAGGATCACGCCTGTAATCATTTGGATTTCATTTGTCATGGGAAGCTTCTGTTACTGCACCGCAATGGTGATGAGTTTCACGCCACGATTATAGTATGGCTATGTCATCAAGTGTAGCTGGAATAGTACAAGTGTATGCCGCTCCTTGTGCATCAGCTGAATATTTATCTTCCAGGGGCCACTACTTAATGGACACCGCTTGGTTTAGCGAGTATTGGTCCTGCATCCTTTCCGTTAATGGCCGCACAGAGTTTTTACTGGTATCCCGGATGTTTCTCATCAATAAAAGCTATTCCACTCATGGTTATTATTAATTTTTATTAAGTTTCATGTTCCCATAGCATTAGCCTGTCAACAAGATCTTCAACCCAGGCAACCGTTAGGAAACAACCATGAGCAAAACCACCTTGACGACTTCTTCGGGCGCACCTGTGGCCGATGACAATAACAGCATCAGCGCCGGTGAGCGCGGGCCGCTCACCTTTGATAACCACTACTTGTTTGAAAAGCTTGCGCACTTTAATCGGGAGCGAATTCCAGAACGCGTCGTGCATGCACGGGGTACCGGTGCCCACGGGCAATTTACGCTGACTAAAAGCCTGAGTGATTTGACCATCGCCGATTTTCTGCAGAAAGTGGGCGAGAAGACTGAGGTTTTCATGCGTTTTTCAACGGTCGGTGGAGGCCAGGACTCCAGCGATTATGCGCGCGATCCACGCGGTTTTGCGGTGAAGTTTTATACCCGGCAGGGCAACTACGACATCGTGGGTAACAATACACCGGTGTTTTTCCTCAACGATCCGATCAAGTTTCCGGACTTTATCCACTCGCAGAAGAAAAACCCGCGTACTAACTTGCCAGATCCGGCAGCGGCATTTGAATTTTGGGCCAATCACCCGCAGTCCCTGCATCAGATGACCATCCTGATGTCTGACCGGGGTATTCCGGCATCTTACCGGCACATGCATGGTTTCGGGTCCCACACCTTGAGCCTGTGGAATGCGAAGGGCGAGCGTTACTGGGTGAAATGGCACTTCAAAACCAACCAGGGTATCAAGACGGTAACGACGGAAGAAGCGAGCAAGTTGCCGCCCTTCGGTGCTCAGCAGGATCTGGTAGAAGCTATTGATCGCGGCGATTTTCCGAGCTGGACGGTCAAGATCCAGGTCATGCCGGACTCCGCAGCCGAGCAGTATCACCTGAACCCCTTTGATTTAACCAAGGTTTGGCCGCACAAGGATTATCCTTTGATTGAAATTGGCCAGCTTGAATTGAACCGCAATGTGCAGAATTACTTTGCTGAGACTGAGCAGGCGGCGTTTGCGCCGAGTAATCTCGTGCCGGGGACAGGGGCTTCACCAGACAAGATGCTGCAAGCCCGGTTATTGGCCTATCAGGACGCACATCGCTACCGCGTAGGAGTGAACGTTAATCAGCTTCCGGTAAACGCGCCACGGTGCCCGGTGAACCACTATCAGCGCGACGGCTTTATGGCTGGATGTCCCATGGGACATGGCAGTCAGGTACAAACCGGGGGTGCGAACTTTTATCCGAATGACCGGGCGGAACAGGGCGATCCGGCACCCAATCCAGCGTATCGGGAGCCACCGCTGCATCTGTCGAAAGGTGCGGTAGCGGCCTACGATCAGTCGGACGCAGATTACTACTCACAAGCCGGTGACCTGTTCCGGTTGATGAGTCCGGACCAGCAACGCCAGTTGGTCAACAACATTGCCAGCGGTTTGTCTTGTGCCAATGTATCCATCCAGGAGCGGATGCTGGCCTACCTCAACAAGGCTGACCCGAATTATGCTGCCATGGTGAAGGCCGCGCTCACTGCCTGATTATCGTTCTATCGACGAGCCCTTGGGTGCACTTGCGAAGGTGCGCCCTTTTTTTATGCGCGACGCGCAGCGCAAGCTGCTGTGTGCGATGGCCATTGGAATTTGCCCGACGAGACGATTACTATGCTGGCTTCATTTCGAGTGAGGCAGGTAAATGATGGATGTAAATCTGGAAAATTTGCGCCGTGAATATCTCAAAGGCGGATTGCACCGCGAGCAGCTGGCCGACGATCCTATTGTGCAATTTGAGCGGTGGATGGCACAGATTATTGCCACGAATATTCCTGATCCTAACGCCATGACGGTGGCGACGGTCAATGCTGATGGTCAGCCATCACAACGCATTGTTTTATTAAAAGGTCTCGATCAGCGCGGCTTTGTGTTTTACACCAACCTGCGCAGTCGCAAGGCACAGGATTTAAAACAGAATCCGCGCATCAGCCTGCATTTTCCCTGGCACTGCCTGGAGCGTCAGGTAAAAGTCTGCGGCGTTGTAGAGCAACTCTCTACCGCCGAGGCGCTGAAATATTTTGTCAGCCGCCCCCGTGACAGTCAGCTGGCGGCCTGGGCATCACAACAAAGTCGTCCTATTTCTTCCCGAGCGGTTCTACTGCAACAATTCGAAGCGATGAAAAATAAATTTGCCCAAGGCGCGATTCCTCTCCCGGATTTTTGGGGTGGCTATCGAGTAAAGCCACTGCAGATTGAATTCTGGCAGGGTGGCGCCCATCGCCTGCATGACCGTTTTCAATACACCCGACAAGCCGATGACAGCTGGACTATCGAACGCCTCGAACCTTAGGAATCGTTAACAACGTACCGCCGACGAGGCTCAAAGCTGATCCAAATCCAGCGCGTCAATTAACGCACGCGAAGTCCAACGCAACACTAAATCGGATTAACCCAAACGAAATCCAACACAACGCTAAACCGTAGGTCGGATTAGCCTAAGCGTAATCCGACATAACCATAAATCGAATTAGCCCAAACCTAATCCGACACAACTTCCCAACCAGGATGAGCGCCCCTATGAAATTCATCCATTTAACCTCATTCGGCGCTGCCGATGTTCTGCAGCTACACAACATGCCCACACCCACTCCCGCAGCCGGTGAAGTCTTGATCCAGGTTGCGGCTGCTGGCGTAAACCGTCCGGACGTTTTACAGCGCAAAGGTTTATACCCTCCGCCTCCGGATGCTTCGCCCGTGTTAGGTCTGGAAGTGGCGGGTGAAATTGTTGCCTGCGGTACAGGCGTTACGCGCTGGCGAAAAGGCGATAAAGTCTGTGCGCTGGTAAATGGGGGTGGATATGCAGAATTTGCCGTTGCTCCTGCGGCGCAATGTTTGCCGATTCCCGCATCACTTTCCATGCTGGAAGCAGCTGCCTTACCTGAGACTTTTTTTACCGTCTGGCACAATCTGTTTCAGCGCGCCCGGTTAGCAGAAGGCGAAACGGTGTTGATTCACGGTGGCAGCAGCGGCATAGGAACTACCGCAATTCAAATGGCGCACGCCAGAGGCAACAGAGTTTTTGCCACCGCTGGCAGTGCCGAAAAATGTACCGCCTGCGAAGCTATGGGAGCTGAAAAAGCCATTAACTATCGCACCACTGATTTTGTCAGCGAAATAAAACAACTGACCAGTAATCGAGGAGTTGATGTCATCCTCGATATGGTAGGCGGAGACTACATCCAGCGTAACATTACCTGCGCTGCCCACGATGGCAGAATCGTTAATATTGCTTATCTTAATGGTAGCGAGGTTTCTGTGAACTTGATGCCGGTCATGTTAAAGCGCCTTACTTTGACGGGCTCCACATTGCGTGCACAGTCCCCCGCGATGAAAGAAAATATTGCGCGTGAATTACAAGAATTTATCTGGCCGTTATTAGAAAATAAAAAAATAAAACCCATAATCTTCGCAAGTTTTCCTTTGGCAGGGGCGGCAGCGGCGCACCAGTTGATGGAATCAAGCCAACACATTGGCAAGATTGTTTTATGCAATTCATAAGTCTCACAGGCTCGTCGGCTTTTCCGGCTTGGTAAATTTTATTTGGAAGTTTCAACATGACAGCAACCTCGCGCCGTCCCCTTGATGGTATTCGTGTTATTGAAGTTGGTCAGTTACTGGCGGGACCTTTTGCCGGATGCATGCTGGCGTATTTTGGTGCTGAAGTGATCAAGATCGAGCCACCTGAAACGGGCGACCCCATCCGTGGATGGCGGGTGGTGGAAGAGGGCACATCACTCTGGTGGCGCAGCCTGGGGCGCAATAAAAAAAGCGTAACGCTGGATCTGAAACAGGAGGCGGGGCGCAAGCTCGCCCGCCAGTTAATTGATGGTGCCGATGTTGTTATTGAAAATTTTCGCCCCGGTGTAATGGAAGGGTGGGGCTTAGGGCCGAACGATTGCAGAGAAAATAATCCACGGCTGGTTTACGCGCGCATCTCGGGTTATGGGCAGAACGGCCCCTACGCAAATAAACCAGGTTTTGCGTCCGTCTGTGAAGGCATCAGTGGTTTTCGCTACGTGAACGGATTTCCGGGTGAAGCACCCGTACGACCGAACCTGAGCATCGGCGATACCATTGCCGGTATTCATGCTGCACTGGGAATTACCCTGGCATTGTTGGAGCGTGAACGCTCGGCTGAAGGCGGCGGGCAGGTGATTGACGTTGCTCTGTATGAGGCCATGTTCAACCTGATGGAAGCCGTTATCCCGGAATACGATGGAGCGGGCGTAATCCGGCAGGCTTCGGGAACAACCGTGACCGGCATTGTGCCCACCAACACGTATCGATGCCGTAACGGTAAATATGTTGTGATCGGCGGTAACGGTGATTCAATTTTTCAGCGACTGATGGAAGTAGCCGGGTACCCCGAGATGGCGACCGATCCACACATGGCTGACAACGCCGGTCGCGTCGTCCATGAGCAGGCGATTGACCAAGCTCTGGCAGATTGGTGTGCAAGTAAAGATTCGGAAGAAATTCTTGCCCTGCTGGAGCAGGCGCGGGTACCGGGTGGGCCTATCTATAATGTAGAAGACATGTTTGCAGACCCGCACTTCAACGCGCGTGGACTATTTGAACAGGTTGAGATTAACGGAAAGCCGCTAAAAATTCCCGCCATACTCCCCAAGCTTGATCGCACCCCGGGGCGTACGGATTGGCCGGGTGGGGCAGTCGGCAGTCATACCGACCAGGTGTTGCGGGAGCTGCTGCAACTGGATGACGAAGAAATCCAGTCACTGCGCGACACAGGTATTATTTAACTCCTGCCTGGCAAACCCGTCGTTGTTGGAAAAAAATAATGATCGAAATAACGCTGTTTAATATTAATGATATTACCGTTATCTTCGGCGGGTTCTTATCGCTGGTGTTGGCATTGCTGCTGGCTTGCAGACCTCACGAGGGGCGAATAAAAAAACGTTATTGGATGCTGCTGGCGGCTTTCTTTCTGCTCAGCGTCTTCCATGCGATTGATACCTTGATGTATTGGAACACCCATATTCGCTCGCTTATATCGTCCGTCTCGACCAACTTTTTCTTCCTGTTTGGATTTGTCTTTTTTCTGCAAGGCCCTTTGCTGTATTGGTTTACTCGCGCCGCTATTTATCGCCATTTTTCCTTAAAGCCCTACGCCGTGTTGCATCTGTTACCGGCCTTTATTTATCCCATCTACGTTTATGCCATTTATCATCAATACGATCACGATGAACGGCTGCGGTATGTGTACGATTGGTCATTGGTAACCTCCGATGTTTATTTTGAAGGATTAATGTGGTCGCAACGTCTGCTGGTTTTTTTCTACAGCGTGCTGTGCGTGGTGCTTTTATATCGCTACGTGCGTCATCTAAAAAATAATCATTCATCACGCGGCCATGTGGATTTGCAGTGGCTTAAGCTACTGCTGATCGGCTTCCTGTGCGTTAACACCTGGGTGGTTTTGACGCTGCTTGAATCACGCTTTACTGACCTTGGCTTTGATAGCGCTATGGGTATAGCGGAAAGTTACTTCCGGTTTATCTACGTCAGCGTGCTGATGGTGTACCTGCTGCAAAACTCTCACGGCTTTGCCGACATACAGGTAGAACACACCATCGGCGACGCGCCTGCGGTTGAAGAACCCCAGCAACAATTGGTGGACAAGCTCCTGCTATACATGCAAACCCAGCGGCCTTACCTTGAACCCAACATTACCGTTGAACGTCTGGCGCAGCGCATGCAGATATCCCCAAAACTTTTGTCCAGCACGATCAACAGTCAACTGCATAAGAACTTTTTTGAGATGATTGGCTGCTATCGATTGGAAGAAGCCAAAAAGCAACTAGCCGACCCGCAACAGCGGGAACGATCAATCAGTGACATCATGAAAGGGTGTGGCTTTAACAGTAAATCGGTATTCAACCAGAACTTTAAAAAGAATGTCGGAGTGACTCCCAGTCATTACCGTCAGCAACACCTGGGATAAGTCGCAAAGAAAAAATTATGCTCTCTTACATTGCCTTAAATAACCCGCTAAAGACGATTTATCTTATTAAAGATAAAAGCCTGTCTTATAAGGGTGCGGCGGTCTCAAGAGTAGCGCACCAAAATAAATTTATGTGGGTTCTGCGAAAGCTTTTTTGGTGCATTTTCTAATTTTTACCGTCAGGCCCGTTCTATCGTGTAATTATTTTTAAGTCTTATCTTGGGTTGTTCCTTTTGTTGCACGCAAAGGGCGCAGCGCGTCTTTTTCTGCCCTTAGTTGTCGCTTCCATTCATTTAAAAATAATTTTTCTTATTAAATATTCCGTTACCAAAAATTATTTTTATATCGCCTCGTCACCGCTTCAACTGAAACCCCGGTCCCTTTGGCAGCCCACTTAGAAGGGGCGACTACTTTCCTGTTGACAACGTTGTCCGTTAGGGGGTAAAACTACATAAAGTGAATGTGATGACACTGTTTTCGTTTTTTTGAAGCAGAGTTGTCACCGCCCACTGTTAAATGTTTCGAATCGTAGCGGCGGGTAACACAGGGTCTTGCAGAAGTGTGGGGGCGCCTTGGTCGCATGACTAAGAGCAAATTAAAAAAGTTAGATTTATAGGACCAACTATGGCTATCCAATTTAAAAAGAACTTGCTCAATCTGGCCGTCTGCTCCGCAGTCGTCGGTTTGACTCCGGCAATGGCGTTCGCTCAACAAGCACAACCAGTTGACGAAATGGTTGTTACAGGCATGCGCAGCAGCATCGAAAGTGCACAAGACCTGAAGCGTAACGCGGACACTGTTAAAGACGTAATTACTGCAACCGATATCGGTGCTCTGCCTGATAAATCGGTGACTGAAGCATTGCAACGCGTTCCAGGTGTGACGATCGAACGCTTTGCCTCATCGAGCGACCCGAAGCACTATGCTGACGAAGGTACCGGTGTTCTTGTGCGCGGTCTGGATCGTGTGCGCAGCGAAATTAATGGTCGCGATGCATTCAGTGCTAATCCTTGGGGCGGCCTGAGCTATGAAGATTTCCCTGCGGAGTTATTGGGTGCGGTAGAAGTGGTAAAAAACCAAACTGCTGATCTGATCTCCGGCGGCATCTCGGGAACAGTGAATCTTATTACCCGGAAACCATTCGATTCTGATGAGCAGGTTGTTTCGTTCAGCGCGAAAGCCAATTACGGCGATTTCCGTGAAGAAGTTACACCTTCTTTCTCTGCACTTTTTTCAGACAGCTGGGAAACCAGCGCGGGTAAATTTGGATTCCTGATAGCGGGTTCGCAATCAAAACACGAGACGCGCGGTGATGGCGTAGGTCTTGGTAACTTCCACGCGCGTGGCATAGATAATACACCGAATGCGAGCTGGGACATTTGGGGTACACCAACTGGACCAGGTAAAAAAGAAGGTGCTTACGATGGCCCTTGTGTGCCTAATGCATTGAGTTGGATGCCTGAGTGTAATGGTATTCCCGCTAACCTTATTACCGCCGAAGAAGCCTACCGTTCGCCCTATGATGGTCCGGCACTTGAAGGCCAGCCTGAAGGTACTACTTGGTACGCGCCTGCGCAATATCATATGAGTACGGCTGAAAATGATCGCGAGCGTACCGGCTTCACTACGTCCCTTCAGTGGCAAAATGCAGATGAAACTATCACCGCAACTTTGGAGCACATCAATTCAAAAGCTTCTCTAGAATGGCGTGAACGGCAGATCGGTCAGGCTGCGCAAGGTTTTCAGCCGTACATGGGCGCATCGCAGCATTGGGAAGATGTCACTATAGTTAACGATTTTGTCGTAGCTGGGCGTGGTCTAGGTGTGAATCCTGAAACTCCTCTCAACTATCGCACCCGGTGGAACTTTAACGAGAATACGGTTGAAGATACCTCACTCAGTTTGGTATTAAAGCCAACCGATCGCCTGACTGTCGAGCTTGATTATCAGCACATAGACTCAGAAAAAGTAGTGCATAACTACAGTATGGCTGCTCAAACTCGTGGTGCTGTAGTACAAGACGTAATGCCGTATTACATGGATCTTACTGGGTCTCGTCCACGGTTCGAGTTCCTGAACGAAGATGTGATGAATCCGGGTTGGGTAAGCCCTACCGAACCAGCTGTGTTCATGGGCACGGGCATGGAACAGGAAGAATATAACACGGCAAAAGCAGATAGCTTTAAATTCGATGTAACTTATGAACTGGACGGCGCTATAACCGCAGTTAAAGCGGGCGCGTATTATTCCGACAAAGATTTAACAGTTCGCGATACAGCATACGAAGGTTGGTCTGCCATTGGTACGCCTTGGGACGAGGCTGACCGTGTTGCTGCGGCTGCTGCAACAAATCCGGATTTATTTGAGCGGGTGAGCTTCGCAGATTATTACCATGGGGATGTGCTGGTTGGTAATGTGAATAGCTTCCTGTTCCCAAAAGTAGATCTTGTTAAAAATTACGCTGAGTCATTCCGCCAAGGTTGTAGAGATGGCTGGAACGGTCCTGGCGGCGTAACTCCCGCAAACCCGGGCGAGTGTGTGACATATCTGCCTTATGAAGATATGCCGAACCGTATTGAAGGGCCGTTCGCTGCTCACAACATTAGTCAATCAAATGAAAAACGTACTGAAATATATGTGCGTGCTGATTTTACATTCGAGGATCTCGCCGTCCCAGTGAGAGGTAACTTTGGTCTGCGTTATGTGGGCTATGAATTGGAATCAACTGGTTATCTGGTTTTACCAAAAGAAACCAGTCGGGGTTCTGACTCAGGTAGAATTATTTTGGAGCGCGATTACAAATCTGTTTACGATTTCGCGACCGGAGAATCGATTCAAAGTACCGTCAATGGGACCGATTATGATACGGTTTTACCAAGTCTGAACTTAACCTTTGGGGTTCATGATGATGTTGTCATTCGTTTGGGAGTATCTAAAGGATTATATTTTCCTAAGCTAGTTGATACTGCCAACACTATGGTTCTGAGCATGGACTACGTTAAGCGCTTACAGGATCCGACGGCCAACGAACATATTGATAATAACCCGGTTATTGCAATAGACAGCGTTTCTTTGAGTGGCTCCGGTGGTAACCCTTATCTCGAACCAGAAGAGTCAGTTAATTTTGATTTGTCAGCCGAGTGGTATTTTGCAAGGGCGGGATCAGTAACCTTAGGGCTTTTCCACAAGGAGCTGGATAATATTATCCGCAATAGACAGTTTGATCTTGAAGTTGAACACATGGGTAATCTGCACCCGATTTCAGCTTACGGTCCGGCGAATACAGGTTCTGGTACTATCCGTGGTGCAGAGTTCTCCTATTCTCAGTTCTATGATTTCCTACCGGGAGCATTGAGCGGTTTAGGTTTGCAGTTTAACTACACCTATATAGACCAAAACGGACTAGAAGATCCTAATGGTGCAATATCGGCTCGCCAGATATTCAACTCTAACGGAGAGCCTATGGTCGATAGTCGTAATTCATTCCGCGTATTCAGTGGTTTGCCGCTCGAAGGTTATTCGGACGAAAATATGAACATTGTGGGAATGTATGAGTACAACGATATCTCGTTCCGTCTGGCGTACACATGGCGTTCGGAATATTTGTTGACCTTGCGTGAATCTGAAGACTTTTCTCCCGTTTACGCTAAGGCTTCAGGCATGATGGACGCCAGCTTGTACTATTCGATCAACGAAAACTGGAAAGTCGGTATCGAAGCCAGCAATATTTTGAATGATGACACCAAAACCAGATATCAAATGAATGAAGCGGGTGTTAAAACGGATGCGCTGAGCTTTACAACGGATCGTCGCTATGCGTTGAGCGTCCGGGCAACATTCTAGCTGGTGATTGTTAAAGGGATGTATCTGGAAAAGCGCGCAGCAGAAATGCTGCGCGCTTTTTCAAATAATATAGGTATGTATTTGAAGTAATTAGCTGGTAATAAATAATTCTTAAATCAGGCGCAGCCGATGACGGACTATAAAAATATTCCCGAGTTTATCAATATCTCCTCAAAGCAATTTTTTGAAGAAATAGTCCCTGAACAAAAGCCCGTCGTAATTCGCGGATTCTCCCAGCACTGGCCGTTGGTCAACGAAGCCAAAAAAAGCTCTCAAGATTTTGTAGATTACCTGAAAAGGTTTTATACGGGGAAAAAGGTCTCTATTTTATTGGGGCACCCAGATATAAAAGGACGTTTTTTTTATAATGATGATATGACGGGGTTGAACTATATCGAGGGAGATGAACGGTTAGATCTGTTTTTAGACCGGTTGTTAGAGCTGGCGGATAGAGAGATATTCCCTTCTGTATCGATACAAAATCTATCGCTTGATGACGTGTTGCCGGGTTTGGTTGAGAAGCACAAATCCGATATTTTTCCTGATGTGATGCCTCGATTATGGTTAGGAAATCAGGTGACGGTGAGCGCGCACTATGATGGTTCCGACAATGTTGCTTGCGTCATTGCTGGTTGTCGAAGGTTTATTCTTTTTCCTCCTGATCAAGTTGCCAATTTATATCCGGGTTCGTTAAATTTTACTCCTGCTGGTGCGCCGGTTAGCTTAGTGAATCTCCATGCCCCCGATTTTGATCGCTATCCTTTATTCAAAACCGCATTAGATAATGCATATTCAGCGGAACTTTATCCAGGTGATGCCATATTTATTCCAATGCTTTGGTGGCATCATGTAGATTCATTGGAAAAAGTAAATGGATTGATGAATTACTGGTGGAATGGTTCCGCCGCTAAAGAGGTGCTACAGCCGACGCCTCTTGATAGTCTAAATATGGCGCTGTTGGCGATGCGAAAACTGACACCTGCTCAACGTAATGCATGGCGGGCGATGTTCGATCACTATCTTTTTAAACAAGTCATTGATCCTGCTTCATATATTCCACAACATTGCCAATATGCTATTGGAGAAATAACTCCTCAAGCTGAGAGAAGGCTAAAAGACCATCTTATAGAACGATTAAAGAAATAGTGAATAGTAGAAGCCACCATGAAAATAAAGCGTATCGCGATTGTAGGGGGCGGTAACGCCGGTTGGATTGCGGCAAACCACCTAGGGTTGGAGCTGTCGCGGGATCCCGAGATGGAGATCACTTTAATAGAATCAAAAGACATTCCTGTTATTGGTGTGGGTGAGGGGACGGTTCCGCTGATACGCAACAGTTTGCAGAGTTTTGGTATCAGCGAGGTTGATATACTACTGCACTGCGATGCTACGTTTAAAACAGCCATAAAATTTTCTAAATGGATGAGTGTTGAGAGTTACGGGGAAAATAATTTCTATTATCACACCTTTGATGCCCCATATCCGGGTGGCTATGATGTCAATCATTATTGGCTGGGTAATAGGTCTGACGCTTATTATTCAAAATTGTCTCCTACTTATTATGTGGCGGAGCAGAACCGTTGCCCTAAACGCCCCGAATCGCCGCCCTATAAAGGGGTAGTGAATTATGCTTATCATTTTGATGCTGCTAAATTTACGACACTCCTCGCTAATAATGCGAAGCAGCGATTCGGTGTAAAACATATTTATGAAACGATTAGAGATGTAAGTCTGCATGAGGATGGCGGTGTAAAAGGTTTTCTCTATGAATCAGGCAGAACCGAGGAGTTTGATTTCTACATTGATTGTAGTGGCTTTTCATCATTGCTTTTTGGTAAGACCTTGAAGGTTCCTTTTGTTGATGGAAGTCACCAGATCCTGACGGATAGCGCGTTAGCTCTTCAGGTGACAGGCGACCCAGGCGATGAGCTTTTTCCTTATACAAAAGCAGAGGCGCACGAGGCGGGTTGGATTTGGGATATACCATTAACCACAAGGCGCGGTACGGGATTTGTGTATTCATCTGCGCATATGTCGGATGACGAGGCCGTACAGAGATTTTCCAGCTACCACAAAAAAGATCTGGAAAACTCGAATGTTCGAAAAATTCCTATGAAAGCGGGTTTTCGGGAGCGCATGTGGGAAAAAAACTGTGTGGTGCTTGGTTTGGCTCAAGGGTTTGTGGAGCCGCTTGAGGCGACATCGCTTTTTGTAACAGATTTTTGTGCCGGAATGATCGCAAAAAAGATACCGTTAAATCACGAAGAAATTCCCATTCATGCGAAATTCTGTAATGAAGTATCGAAAATAATCTGGGAGCGGATTTTTGATTTTATTCAGCTTCATTATTGTATTTCGGACCGGAGGGATACGCGCTTCTGGCAAGATGTTACCGAAGGGGTAAAGTTGTCCGATCTTTTGAAGGACCGGCTAGAACTATGGAAATATAAGGTCCCACAGCGAACAGATTTTTCGAGCACGTTTGATTTCTTTCACACCGAGAGTTATCTGTCGGTTCTCTATGGAATGGACTACCCAACAAGGGCGCCAGTGGTAAATGAAAAGCTGAGCAGCTTTTCAAAAGGGCGAATATCAGAACATCTCGAAAATTCAAAGAGGCAAGCGGAGTCATTGATGTTGCAAACGAAATGGATGGCAGAATTAAAGGAGTATCTTGCGGGAGCTAAGCGATAAGCCGTAATCAATCATCGAGCTATTGAATAGTCTTTCCATGGGGTAACGGAGTATCACCTTTCACCAAAAAAGTGGGACCTGCTCTTCATCAACCGCTAGATCCAACACTTGGCCGAATACA
>CAYUVQ010000033.1:0-1107 GCA_964448175.1 uncultured Cellvibrionaceae bacterium
AACCTTATCGATCCAGCGCACTTCAAGCAGTCGCTGGACGTGGGGGAATGGATTGACCTGATGGCCCGCATAGAAGGGCCACTGGTCCATGCGCTCAATGCGATATTCCTCTGGTATTGGAATATCGAGACGGGACAAACCCTGCCCCTGCTGCAGAAGCCAGTGGAGATCCGCCAGGATCAGATGGTGGCTCAGGTTGCGCCATCCGGGCCGGACAATGAAACTCACAGCATCCTGATCAGCCTGCTGCAGGGCATCTACTCCGCCACCCGCTCAGTGGATATCGTCACGCCTTACTTTGTGCCTGGCGAAGCGCTGGAGCTGGCGCTCAGCATTGCGGCGCGACGCGGCGTCACCGTGAACCTGATCCTACCCAAGCGAGTGGATTCTTTCCTCGTGCGGCACGCCAGCCGTTCTTACTTCAGCGGCCTGATGGAAGCGGGGGTGAATATCCTGCAGTTTGAGCAGGGCCTGCTGCACACCAAGTGCATTGTGATTGACGACCAGCTGGCGTTCTTCGGTACGGTGAATATGGATCAGCGCAGCCTGTGGCTGAACTTTGAGATGACGCTGATCGTGTATGACCAGCCGACCGTGGCGCAGCTGGCCCGAATAGTCAGCAATTACCGCCGGCTGACCGTACCGCTGGACCCGCTGGCCTGGCAGCAGCGCAGCCGTGTTTCCCATCTGTTTGAAAACATCATGCACCTGATGAGTCCGCTGATTTAAACCTCACAGGTGCTTCAGCAACGCCTTCAAGCCACCCACATGGCGGCGGCTGACAATCGGGCGCGTCTCGGTGTTGGTCAGGCGCACCTGATATTGCCCCTGGGCGTTGCGCTCGATGGCTTCAATATGCTTTACCGATACCAGCGCATTGCGGTGGATGCGCAAAAACCGCTGACTGAATTCCTCTTCCAGTTCTTTCAGAGTTTCATCGAGCAGATGCTCGCCCTGGGTGTGATAGACGGTGACGTATTTGTGATCCGCGATAAAGTAACGCACCTCATCTAAGGGAATAAGCTCGACACCGCGACGAGTCTTGGCGCTGATATGACTGCGCAGGTTGCCGACGGGTGTCAGCTGCTGCGAAACAGCGGCACGCTG
>CAYUVQ010000033.1:1207-2553 GCA_964448175.1 uncultured Cellvibrionaceae bacterium
TCCAGCATGCGTGCCAGACGCTGGCGTGCCAGAGGTTCATCATCAACGATGAGTACGTCCATCTTATTAGCCTTTTTTTACAGAAACCCACCGGAATGCCGGTGCGCTCAAACGCGCGGATACCTTAGGAATTTCTGGGATAAGTAATCAACGTAGTAAAAGTACCACTATCAATCATAGTGGATAAACGCGCCCCCGGCCCATAATGGGCAGTCAACCGATGGCGGATGTTCTGCCGGGCCATGCGGTTGCTCTGGCGCCCCACCGCCAGATTTGCCGCCGGCTGCGCCACCAGCACGACCGGATTGGTAATGCGGATGACCACCTGAGTGTCCTTGAGCCGCACCTCAATCAGGATGCGTCCGCCCTTGGGCAGTGGCTCGATCCCGTGGAAAACCGCGTTCTCCAGCAGCGGCTGGAGCAGGAGACCGGGGATCTGCAAATCGTCCGGCAAAGGATCAATCTGCCATTCCACCTGCAGGCGATTGCCCAGGCGCAGTTTTTCAATCTCCAGGTAATGCCGGCAAAGCGTAAGTTCGCTCGCGAGCGGAATCATGGTGGGTTCCGCCAGACTGGCGCGGAACAGTTCCGATAAATCCTCCACCACCCGCTCGGCAGTCTCCGGGTCCGTGGCGATCAGGCTGGCAATGCTGTTCATGCTGTTGAACAGAAAGTGGGGCCGGATGCGCGACTGTAACGCCTGAATCCGCGCCTGCAATTCTGCCTGTTGCTGGTTGTGCAATTGTTGTTGCAGGTACAAATAACGCAACACGATGCCGGCGAGAATGGCCGCCGCACAGAGATTGCTCGCCAGTAGCCAGCCGTCGATACTCAACCAGCGCCCTTGGGCGGCCCGTCCGTCGAAGATACCCAGCACCCATTGGGCGAGGATCGACAGGAGCAGCGCCACCAGCAGGACACTGGCATAACTGACCACGCCAGCTTTCAGCGGCGACCACTGCCGTAAAAAGGGGCGCAGCTTGCACAGCAAGGCCGCGCTCACCAGCGCAATCCACTGGACTTGAAACGAGATCAGCGCCAGCACATCCCAGCTCAGGTGCTGCAGCCCCACGGACGTAAAAGCCAGCAACAGCGCCAGCAATTCCGCCACCAGCACCAGAAGAAAAATGGACTGCGTCGTGCACAGATCAGGCAGAAAGTCGTTCGTCGACGCGCCGAGACCCGCCATATCGTTAGTAGAGTTATCGCTCAAAAATCCGCTCCTGGGTTTATGCCGGTAGGATGTGTGCATAGCCATACGACGGGTACTACGGACATGTAGGTCGCATCAGTTCGACGTATGTAGGTCGCATTAGCTCGACGGTACGTAGGTCGCATTAGCTCGA
>CAYUVQ010000033.1:2653-10619 GCA_964448175.1 uncultured Cellvibrionaceae bacterium
GTAGGTCGCATTAGCTCGACGGTACGTAGGTCGCATTAGCTCGAGGGTACGTAGGTCGCATTAGCCGCGCAGCGGCGTAATCCGACACAGAACTCGCCATACGCAATAATCCGAATAATGACCGAAGCCTTATTCAACCATTGCTTTTATTCATGTGATCCCGGTGCCGGCATTGTCGGATTACGCCGCTGCGCGGCTAATGCGACCTACGGGTGGCCTCGGGGAACCGCCGCAGCGCTACCTGTCAGGTCATCTCCCCTGAGCCGTTGAGCAGATCGAGTCATACCCACGCAGCTATGAGTCATATCTTCGCAGCAGTCGAGCCACACCCACGCAGCAGTTGAGCTGCCGGCTGGTCACATCAGCGGAGCAGTTGAGCTATAATGCCCGCCTTTTTCCTCTGGTCCGGCGCGCCGGTTTCAACAGCACTTTAGCGGATATTCCCTCCATGAGCCAAAACGAGCAGCCCATCAAACCCTGGGGTGGACGCTTCACTGAAGCGACCGATGCCTTTGTCGAGCGCTTTACTGCGTCCATCGGTTTCGACTACCGCCTGTATCACCATGACATTAACGGTTCCATCGCCCACGCCACCATGCTCGCGAAAGTCGGTGTACTGACCGAAGCGGAGCGGGACCAGATTATTCAGGGGCTGGAAGAAATCCGTGCGGAGATCGTCGCCGGCAAGTTCACCTGGTCGGTCAGTCTGGAAGATGTGCACATGAACATTGAGGCCCTGCTGACCCAGCGTATTGGCATCACCGGTAAAAAGCTGCATACCGGACGCTCGCGCAATGATCAAGTGGCCACCGATATTCGTCTGTATTTACGCGATGAGATCGATGCTATCGCTAAAGAGCTGACGCGCCTCCAGCAGGGCCTGCTGCAGGTAGCTGAGCGCGAAGCGGACACCATCATGCCCGGCTTTACCCATCTGCAAACCGCTCAGCCAGTGACCTTCGGTCACCACTTGCTGGCTTGGTTTGAAATGCTGCAGCGGGATTACGGCCGCCTGATTGATTGCCGCAAACGCGTTAATCAATCGCCGCTGGGCGCGGCTGCACTGGCTGGCACTACTTATCCCATCGACCGCGCCTATACAGCGCAGCTGCTGGGTTTCGAAGCGCCGACGGAGAACTCGCTGGATTCCGTGAGCGACCGCGACTTCGCCATTGAATTCTGCGCCTTCGCCGCCCTGCTGATGACGCACCTGTCCCGCGCCAGTGAAGAGCTGGTGCTGTGGACCTCCTCCCAGTTCAACTTCATCAACCTGCCGGACCGTTTTTGCACCGGCTCGTCCATCATGCCGCAGAAGAAAAATCCCGACGTGCCGGAACTGGTGCGCGGTAAAACCGGCCGCGTCAACGGTCACCTGATTGCGCTGCTGACCCTGATGAAGTCCCAGCCATTGGCGTACAACAAGGACAATCAGGAAGATAAAGAGCCGGTGTTTGATGCGATTGATACGGTGAAAGATTGCCTGCGTGCCTTTGCGGACATGGTGCCCGCAATCCAGGCACGCAAGGAAAACATGTACGAAGCAGCCAAGCGCGGCTTTTCAACGGCCACTGACCTCGCCGATTATCTGGTGCGCAAAGGTGTGCCCTTCCGGGATGCCCATGAGATCGTGGGCAAGTCTGTCGGGTACGGCCTCCAGACTGGCAAGGATTTATCCGAGATGAGCCTCGCCGAGTTGCAGCAGTTCTCAACCGTAATTGAAGAGGATGTGTTCAAGGTACTGACCCTGGAGGGCTCCGTTGCGGCCCGTAATCACATCGGCGGCACCGCGCCGGCACAAGTAAAAGCCGCCGTGGAACGCGCCAAAGCCCGGCTGGCGGAGCGGGTGTAACACCAGCCGTAATGTCCGGGACGCGGCCGTCCCGGATATTTATTTCCATCACGAGTGCTTCATCCAGAGACACACACGTAGGTCGAATTAGCCGCGCAGCGGCGTAATCCGACAATCCATTGCCGACATCGGTAATTTGGGGGAAAGAAAGAGACGTCGGATTACGCCGCTGCGCGGCTAATTCGACCTACCTGTTCCCCTCCCTTCATTCGATTGTTGGCTTACGCTTAGGCTCGTTTGAACTGCCTGCTCCAATCCTTTCAACCGACTGCGGATTACGCTTGGGCTAATTCGACCTACATACTGAATACCGATGCTTTAACCAGGCCGTTGCGCGGCTCATTCGAGCCACATGATGGTGGTTATGTGGTGCATCCGACTTAAGGGGCGCAGGGGGTCTGGCATCGGGAACTATTCTTGAGATTCGGGCGTCCATGGGCTTAGGACGTTGCATGTCCTCGTCACCGGTTAACCGGTAGAATCTCAACTTGCCGGCCAGCGGCCCCTCCCTGAAGACGATGTCATGGCGAACGATCACCACCCCCCGGCCCCTTCCAGGGCGGCCCTGGAAGCCCAGGTTCAGCGCCTGCAACAGGAGCTCGACTTCCTGAAGGGACAGGCGCGCGCGCAGCAACGGGAACATGAATCTGCGCGGGCCTGGCTGATTGATACTATCCGGCATCTGCTGACCGAACATAGTCGTACCAATCTCACCAATACTCTGGCCCAACTGGGTGAAGTGTTTGCCCTGTGCGCCTGTACCCTGTGGCGGCGTGACCGGCGGCAGCGGATTGAGATCTGCGCAGCGTGGCACAGCACCAACATACAAACTGACAGCCGGTGGCTGAGCACCCTGCTGGCTGAACACCCGGACGAGTTGGCCGCCCTGCGGACCGGTCAACCCCTGATCTTGCCCGAAGATCTCACCCCCGCCAGCCTGGCCGATCAGGGAATCCGCCATAACTTACTGATCCCTATCCAGCGCAATCATCACACCGAAGGTTTTCTGGTACTGCACAGCATGCAGCCACGCACGTGGCCGGAGCAGTATCTGGAGCAGATCTTGGTGCTGGCCGATGTGTTGTACAGCGTGCAGGATCGCCAGCACTTACTGCGCACACTGGCGGACCGCGATCTTCGTTTCCAATATGCAATGGAAGCCTCGCGCGACGGTCTGTGGGATTGGAACATCACCACCGGGCAGATTTATTTCAGCCGCAGTTATCTGCGTATGCTCGGTTACCGCAACGACGAACTACCCGCTACGCTCGACACGCTGCGCAATCATTTTCTGCATCCGGATGATGCCGAACGGGTGATCGAGCAGTACATGGCCGCGATCGAAAACCGCCGGCCGAACATGAATCTGGAATTCCGCATGCTGCACCAGGACGGCAGTGTGCTGTGGATTTATTCCCGCGCAAAATTTGTCGAGGCGGATGCAGACGGACGCGCGCGGCGCTGTGTCGGGCTCAATGCCGACGTGACGGGGTTTATCAATGCGCGCGAAGAACTGATAGCCGCAAAAGCCCAGGCGGATACCGCCAACAAAACCAAGAGCGAATTTCTGGCGCGGATGAGCCATGAACTTCGCACGCCACTGAATGCCATTATCGGCCTCGGTCATCTGTTGAACGATACTCCGCTTGATGAGCAGCAAAAAAGTTATCTCAGCAGCGTGGGCACCGCCGCTGAATCACTGTTGCACATCATCAATCAGGTACTGGATTTCTCTAAGATCGAAACCGGCAAGATCATGTTGGAGAACACCCATTTTGATCTCGATCAGGTGTTTGAAAAAATATCGCGACTGTTCGAGATCAGCGCGCTGCATCGCACTGTGGATATCGTGTATGACATCCGCAGTGATGTGCCACGTTTTCTGCGTGGCGACGCGTCAAGGCTGTCGCAGATCATCAGCCACCTGATTACCAATGCACTGCAATATTCCACCACCAATCAGGTGGTGGTGGGAGTCACTCGAGTCAAATCCAACAGCAAATACGTTACGCTGGAGTTCTCCATCACGGATTTCGGCATCGGCATGAGTGCGGAGCAGGTTGAACAATTGCAGGAAAATTTACTAAAAAGCAATGCCAACCTCCACAGCCAGAACGGGTTTGGATTAAGTATCTGTAATCATCTGGTGTCCCTGATGGACGGCCGCATTCAGATCCGCAGTAAAGAGGGCCAAGGATGCAAAATCAGTTTTACCGCGCGATTCGAAAACAGCCACATCGGTTCACGTTCGGTACATGAACAGTCTCACTCACTCAATAAACTGCGCGCACTGGTAGTGGACGATAATCCCATCGCGCGCAATATTATCGCCAGTACCGCCCATAGCCTGCGTATGCAGACCGACCTGACCGACAGTGCCGCCAGTGCACTGGAAAAAATCCGTGCAGCAGATGCTGCAGGCAAGCCTTATCACCTGGTGCTGATGGATTACAAAATGCCGTTGATTAACGGTCTGCAGGCGACGACCATGATCAAACAGGATTCAGCGCTGGCCAGTAAACCGCTGGTGCTGCTGATCTCCTCCTACCATCGCGATGAAATATTTAAAGATAACGACAACGCCTCCCTCGTCGACGGCTTTCTCGGTAAGCCAGTCAGTGAATCGCGTCTATTCGATACCATTAGCCAGGCTATTAATCAGGATCATCCGCTGCACCGCCTTTTGGTTCCCGAGAGCGAAGCGTCCGCTGATGACGACGAACATCTGAGCAACCTGAGCGTGCTGCTGGTGGAAGATAATCTGGTCAATCAACAGGTGGCTCGCGGTATCCTCAAGAAAAAAAATATCACGGTGCGGGTGGCCAACAATGGCCGCGAGGCGGTGGAATTGTTCGCGCAGGCCGGCGACCAGTTCGACATGGTGCTGATGGATCTGGAAATGCCAGAGATGGACGGTTACGAAGCAACCAGTGTAATCCGTCGTGGACAGATCAATCCCGCCGTTCCCATCATCGCCATCACAGCCCAGGCAATGCGCGGCGACCGCGAGCGATGTCTGGCGGCAGGTATGGACGGTTACCTCAGCAAGCCGATCATGCCTGATATGCTCTACCGCACCTTGTCAGACATGGCACGCACGGGTATAACCAAAAAAGACATTAACGGTATCTGAAAAACGTCCGATATAGACTGTGAGGATATCTGCGTCCGATAAAAACTAACGGCCCTACCCGGCCGCGCTCCAATTGCTGCTGAGGCTCTCCGATCTTTCCATGCGCTCCACAATGATTGACATCCACAACCTGGAAGAAGGGGTTGACCGCAAGCAACTTAACCTCCTCCGCCAGCGATTTATCGACTTGAACCAGCAACGCTACCAGCGTACAGCGGCGGCGTTGTCCGACCGGCAGCAACAGTTTCTCGCCCTGCTGCCACTGCTGTTTCAGGTTAATCACCCCATGTTGCCCGGATATTTTTCCCATCAAACGCCCTGCGGAATTCAGCACTACACACCCGGCACAGAAGAACTGCGTATCGCTAAAACCCTGGCACGCAGCTTCAACTACGGGCGCGATTTAATAGTTACCAAACCCGCAATTGATGCACTGTTTGTCATGGGCAGCATGGGCACCATTGCGCAGAGTGAGAGCAGCGATCTGGATATCTGGATCTGCCATGCCGACACATTATCCGCGGCAGCCCTCGCCGACCTGCATAAAAAATGTCAGCGCATCAGTTTATGGGCCGAGCAGAACATTCATCTGGAAACGCATTTCTTTTTAATGAACGGCCAGAGCTTCCGTGAAGGCAGGGTTACTCAGCTCAGCAGTGAAGGCAGTGGTTCAGCACAACACTTTTTGTTACTCGATGAGTTTTACCGCACGGCCCTGTGGCTGGCCGGCAAGGTGCCGCTCTGGTGGTTTGTGCCGGCGAGCCAGGAAAATAATTATGCGGATTACACCAGCACGTTATTAACCAAACGATTTTTGCACGCGAAGGATGTTATCGACTTCGGTGGCCTGCCAAAAATTCCGCCTAATGAATTTCTGGGTGCGGGTATCTGGCAGCTTTATAAAAGTATCGAAGCGCCGCACAAGTCGGTGTTAAAACTTCTGTTGCTGGAAACCTATGCCAGTGATACCAACAGTGAACCCCTCGCACTGACATTCAAGCGCGCGATTTATCAGGCGCCGCCGGATGCCGACAGCCTTGATCCCTATGTGATGATTTATCAACGATTGGAAGATTATCTGAGCCATCGCGGTCAGCCGCAGCGATTAGAGCTGGTGCGCCGCTGTTTTTATTTCAAAGTCGATAAATTATTAACGCGCGGCAGCCGCAATCCACAGAAATCCTGGCAACGTCTGTTGCTCGAATCCCTGGTGCAGAAATGGGGCTGGCAACAGCATCATCTGCATGTGCTCGACGATCACCTCAACTGGAAAGCGCCGCAGGTAATTGCGGAGCGAGCGCTGTTGGTAAATGAACTTAGTAACAGTTATCGCCTGTTAAGTGACATCAATAAAAATAACTTCACCCGGGCTACCATCACCAGCGATGAATTGATGATCCTCGGCCGTAAATTACACGCAGCTTTTGAACGCAAAGCTGGGAAAATTGAGTGGATTAACCCCGGCATCTCCCGGGACCTGTATGAAGATGCGCTGTGTCTCGCGCAGGCGGCTGATGAAGAACAGGATGGCTGGCAGCTATTGCGCGGCAGTTATGCCGAACAACAACAGCGCGCTGCTTCCAGAGAACCCATCAAACGCTCACGCAATATGGTAGAGCTGTTGCTCTGGGGTTATTGCAATGGCCTGCTCACTATGGGCACCAGACTGGATATTATCAGCACCGGTTTTCAGCTCAGTCATATTCAGCGGCAACAGCTTCTGCAAAGCCTGCATCAGTGGCTGCCTTTGCCGCTGCCACCGGTTGCTCATGATCAGTTCAAACAAAGCGCGCGGCCCTCGCGCCTGATGTTGTTGTTTAACCTCGGCGTTGAACCGCAGGCTGATCTGCACAAAAAGGGTATGCAGATGTTAAGTAATCAGCGCGATGTGCTGGGTTACGGTGGTTTCCGCGAAAATCTTGTAATGACGGTGGATGTGATCCAGATAAATACCTGGCACGAAGTCGTTTGCCGCCATTACGCCAGCGATGCGCTGATCAACAGCCTGCTGCATTATCTGCGCATGCTGCCGCCCGACCGGGGGCTGCCACTGCCAGAGCTGACCATCCGCTGTTTCAGCAGCGGTCAAGGTGTCGCCATCGCGCAGCGGCTGGAAGAATTATGGCGGGACATCATCACCTGTTATTACACCAACGCAACGTCGCGCAAAAGCCGTTACATCCTGGAGATGGGCGACGAATATTTATTGCTGCAGTTTCTTCAGCAACAACCGCATATCACGCGTTATAAAACTTATGAACAGTTGCTGGAAAAATTAAGCAACGCACAGGTGGATTACAGCTCAATTGTGATTGATCGACACGGTCTGCTCGATAAACCTCTAAAGCTGTTTGCCAGCGCGCTGGGCACGCCGGGCGTTTATATTTTTTATCAGGCGTCAGCCGAAAATAATCTGGCGAACATTACCGTTATTGATGAGAAAGGTTCACTATTTACCTTCGAGACACCTTATAACAACCAGCAGACATTGTTGCGTCCGCTCGGGCGATTTATCCAATCCACCATGGAGCGTCAACGGCTTAGCCAGGATGCTTCTGCGCAGTTCATGACCGCACAGTTTTTTGAAGTGATGGGCAATGTGAAACAGCAACAGGGTTATCTGGAACCACGCAAAGTAAGCAATGATATTACGCAAGTGAATTTTATTGACCTTCAGGTCACCGCAGAACCGGACCGCGAAGGAAAAATCCGGTACGTCGTTAGGTTTAATCAGCAGGAATTTTCCAGCAGCGACTATGGAGCGGAGTTATGGAAAACGGTTGCCCGTGATATTCAACAACAGCGAACCGGCGTCGCATGCCCGTGTTACATAACCGACCTTGATCTGTCCCGCTGCCGGGGATTAATCGCACCACAAACCGGACTGCAGCTGAGTCATTATCTGCAGATCAAAGTACAGCTCGAACACCAACTCGCGCGTGCGATGAATGAATCTGTGTAACCGGAAAGATCGCAATTTTTTC
>CAYUVQ010000033.1:10719-17551 GCA_964448175.1 uncultured Cellvibrionaceae bacterium
ATCCGACAGAAAAGTACGAGCACCCCCCGCAGCAAACCCGTAGGTCGAATTAGCGAAGCGTAATCCGACGAAAAGCGCGAGCACCCTCCGCAGCAATTCCGTAAGTGGAATTAGCGAAGCGTAATCCGACAACTTGGAAAGCGCAGCGCTGGGCGCTGCGCGTGTGGATCAATAGCAGGGGCTATCCTGATATTGTGGCAACTCATTGACGGAGTTGAAGCCCAGCGCCTCGGCGTCTGCCAGGTTTTCCGGATGAATCAGATACACGTTGATCGCACCGGTACCAGCGCCACATACTGCCGGATACATCATGCCGTTGCTGGCTTTCTGCGCGCAGATCACATCTACCCCGCCGCTAATCAACTCTTGCGCCATCTCATCCAGTGGAATGCCCGCATTTTCGCATTGCCGCGAACCATCGTACTTGAATACCTTTGTGTCATTGCAAGGACGATCCTGATATTGCGGCAGGGTTGACACCGGAGCGTACCCCAGGCGCTGAGCAAGCCGTAGATCCGCCGCGTGTATGCGGAACACATTGATCTCACCACTAGCACCACCACACACAGCGGGACGCATCATACCGTCGTTACTCACCTGCGCGCAGGTGTAGTCGATCCCCGCCGCCCGCAGTTCTTCCGCCATTTTCTTTAGTGGAACGCCGTCATCGTTGCACTGGGTGGAGCCGGTATATTTAAACACCTTTAATTGTCGCTCCATCGGCACCGGCGCCGGGCGCATTTTTTTATCTGCAACAACAGCGGCAGAATTTGCGACAGCGTTGACTGCAAAGGAGTTGAACCCGATGACAAAGATAAATAATAAGAAATAACTGAAACGAAAATTATGTTTATTTTTCATAAATCCTCCAATGATTAACGGAAATAGTGAATCAGCTGATTCATTAAAGACTTTTAACTCAAGCAGAGAAAAATTAACACGCCTCCGGCCCCTGAATTACAAATACTCACAATTTTGGCGCGTAATGAAATGCTCTGATGCGAGCCTGTCTGGAAAACCGTTTTTCATACAGCTGCTATGCTTTGAATAGTGTGAATCGCGTTTTTTCTTACCGGGATTTTTCGGTTGTCTGGAGGAATGATGAAAAGCCTGTTAAAGAGCCTGCTGATAATTCCGATTTTGTTCTTACTGGTTGTGCTGTGCTACGGCCTCGTTAATTTTCTGGAGTTAATGAAGACTTTCGACAATGAGGCCTGGGTTTTGCCGATTTTTATTTTGGGAATGCTGGCGATTGTGCCTAGAGTTATCTTTATGGCGGCTCAGACTGAGGCCGATGATCCCGAACAGGAAGAGGATCAGGAGAATGAGGATCACCCACTTTAATAAGCTTTCCAAGATGAACACATCTTCACCTCGGCGATAAAAGCGCCACTGAAGTCTTTTTGAATACGTATTCATTATTCAGTAGCAACTTAGCGACATTATGCAGAAAAATTATTTTCAAACAGCGAATAAGTCTAGCGAAAACTTCCGTTATGCATGCATACGTATTCAATCGATCACTAACCGTTCGTTCTCAAGAGAATCTACAACCACATATAACATTCCGCAATAAATGCACTTTGCGGATTTAAAGCGCCCTACACCTCATAGAATTTTCAGCCGCTTTTTTTCCTGATTTTTTCATTTACACTCCTTATCGTCGTTTGTTAACGGCTGCATGAATGCGCTTAAAAATAATCATAAATTTTATCAGCAGGATCTTTCATCATGAAAAAAATGTTTGTAGCCTTGTTTTTTCTTCCGATGTTTTTCTCGATGCCCGCAACATCGAACACAGCGTTTGTTCATCTGTTCGAATGGCAGTGGAATGCCATTGCCAATGAATGTGAGAACCATCTCGGCCCGAAAGGTTACGCCGCCGTTCAGGTATCGCCACCACAAAAATCTATAACGGGTAATGCGTGGTGGACACGGTATCAACCCGTCAGCTACGCCATTGAAGGCCGTTCGGGAACGCGCGCTGAGTTTGCCAGCATGGTGGCACGGTGTAAGGCAGCGGGCGTGGATATTTACGTGGATGCAGTCATCAACCACATGTCCGCTGGCAACCGGAATTTTCCCGAGGTTCCCTACGGACCGAATGACTTCCATACCTGCACCAGCGACATCGATTACAGCGATGTCTGGTCAATTCAGAATTGTGATCTGGTGGGTCTTAACGATTTAAAAACAGAAGCCGATTATGTGCGGGGCAGGATTGCGGCGTATATGAATGATCTGCTCAGCCTCGGCGTAGCCGGCTTCCGTATCGATGCGGCTAAACATATGCCCAATGGTGACATCGCCGATATCGTTAATCGCCTGCATGGCGAGCCGTATATTTTTCAGGAAGTCATCGGGGCCGGAGGCGAGCCAATTCAGCCGAGCCAATATACCTACATTGGTGACGTAACCGAGTTTAATTTTTCCAATACGCTGGGGCATTTTTTTAAAGGACGCGGTGCGCTGGTTGAGCTGCGCAACATCGGCCTGTGGAATGGCTGGCTTAACAGTAATGACGCCGTTACGTTTGTAGCAAACCATGATAATCAGCGGCAGAACACTACCAACATTATCACGCATAAAGACGGCATGGACGTGAACAACATTGCGCATGTTTTTTCACTGGCATGGCCCTACGGTTATCCAAAAGTAATGTCGAGTTATGACTGGCAGGATCACGATCAAGGTCCGCCGAGCAGTGCGGCAGATAGCTGTTCCGGTGGCTGGCTGTGTGAGCATCGCAACCGTGAAATTGCCAATATGGTTGAATTTCGCAACGCAACTCAGAATGCATTTTATGTCTCCAACTGGTGGGACAATGGTGCGAATCAAATTGCCTTTGGCCGAGGCAGTCGTGGCTTTGTGGCGATCAATGGTGAAAGCAGCAGTGCTTTACATGCTACCTTGCAAACCGGACTGGCCGCCGGGACTTATTGCGATATTGTGAATGGCGATTTTACCGAGGGTACGTGTTCCGGGCCGACCATCAGCGTTGATGAAAATGGTTATGCGAATTTCAATCTGGGAACCAAACGTGCTTCAGCCATTCATGTTGGTGCAAAGGCGGGGCAATCAAATTCCAGCAGCTCGGCGGGCACCGTAGCGGTTAAATTTTCGTGTGAAAATGGCAGCACTTATTTGGGTCAGAGTGTGTATGTAACGGGAAGTCATGGGACATTGGGCAATTGGTCATTGGCTAATGCGGTGAAGCTGGATCCGACGGATTATCCATCGTGGACAGGTACCATTTATCTGCCGGCAAACACAGCCGTTGAATGGAAATGTATCAAGCGTGAGGAAAATAATCCAGCCGCCGGGATCGTCTGGGAAGCGGGCGGGAATAATATCGTCAATACCGGAAACGGTGCGACCACGGCCGGTGGATTTTAGCTTTGTTTGATCAGGTTTGAAATTCGCAGGAAAGATATGTCGGATTACGCTTAGGCTAATCCGACCTACGGTTGCAATATTCGCAGTGACGCAGAAGCAGCTTTTACGTAGGTCGAATCAGCACAGCGTAATCCGACAGCTTCACCGTCCGAAGCAAATGCGAAACACACAAGCCAGCCGCACGTAGGTCGAATTAGCGCAGCGTAATCCGACAGCTTCACCATCCGCAGCAATGCGAAAACACGCAAATAGCCTTACGCAGGTCGGATTAGCGCAGCGTAATCCGACACTCGTCTTTACAACTACCGGACACTCGTTGCTATCGTAAACCGATTCCTGCCGTTACCTATGCCCGACACCCACGGCTATAACGAACCCGCGTCTATTCTTATAATTTAAGGCGAAGGCCGAGGCGGGTGAGGCCGGCGCCGATCAGCATGATGACGATGGCAAAGCCGAAGCTCCAGATTATTCCCGCGGTGCCTGCATTGAAAAATGCCGGTCGCAGGCTGATTCCCAACAATGCCATCAGCGATAACAGGATGTACGGCAGAATATAAACCAGCAATGGATTGACTGCTGCCGGTTCAAACAGTCTGCACCAGGCCTGCTTTTTATAAACCTCCACCATCCAATAAATCAAACCGAAAATAATGCAACAAAACATCACGCTGAACAGCGCCCAGCTCGGCGTTCCCCAGATTTTGGAAATCGGTGAAAACTCCCAGCTGATAAACGCCAGCAATCCTACAACCGAGGTAAAGATAAAATAATGTTGCTGACCGAAGGAGCGCAGGCCGGGATGATAAAACAGCAGCGACAGTATGACCCCGCCCAACACTATCGCGGCGTGGGTATGGTTAACGTTGTTGTCCGCGAGCGTTTGCAGTACCGGGATGTCCTGGCCTTTGATCGCATCCAGAATAAAGAAAATCACCAGCAGCACCAGTGCAGAGGCAATTAAAGAGATCAATTGCCACAAGGGCGTGGGGCAATGGCAACTCAAAATGTAAATCGCACCGGCAATGAGGTACGCCCATCCGATTAAGCCCAGAATGCCCCACCACTGCGGTGTCATACCGGCGCCGTCAGCTCCGCGGTATAAACCCCACAGCACCAGCAAACCCAGCACGCCCAGGATCTTCCCACCGTGAACCAATAGCGGCGGCAGCGACTTTGCGTAGTGAGACCAGATCAGGAACACGCAGCCAAACATCAACAAGGTCCAGAGCGAGATGGGAATGACCATGGCTTCGGCGAGATAACCGGACTCGCCATTCACCATAAATACACCAATCACAATCAGGGCCAGACTACGCAGCCCAAGATGCTTCAGCACATCCTGCGTGGAATCACCTTTACCCAAGCGTGCCTGAATGGCGAAAGGAATTGACATTCCCACGATGAATAAAAATGCCGGGAAGACCAAATCCACAAAGGTCATACCGTCGACATCGGCAGGAAAATGTTTCATCCAGCGGGGAATATCGGTGATGCCCGCCAATTCGTTGACGAACACCATAGTGAAAATAGTTATACCGCGGAACACGTCAATGGACAGTACCCGACGTGCCGTCAATGCCAGTTGATTCATGTTGTAAGCCTTTTACTTTTTTTAATGACCGATTTGTATTAACCGATTTTTTTACTGCAGGCTTACGATACCCGAGGCCCACGAGGGCCCGCAATCGCTATCTGGCGTTTAACAATAATTTGCAGGCTGCCACTCTTCCGCCAGCCCGCTTGCTATAGTTTAAATAATAACGATGCCCCTGAACCTAGGCGGCCTCCTGTTCATCGAGTGGGCGCAACGATTCCAACAGGGCTTGACGCAGCGCGGCGAGAGTACGATAGGCGTAGGGAAAGCTGTACACAGCGCAGACCACAAACACGGGTATAAAATTAATTATGTAACGGGAATTCGCTTCCCAAAGCAAAAGAAAGAAATAAATTCCCAGTACCGCAGCGCGCCCCGCAAAGAGCGTGACGGCTTTTTTATTACGCGTTAAAGCGTCGTACCACAAACCCCAGATGATCAACAGAAACAACAGGATATGATGCCCCTGCGCGATCACTTTAAAATAATCAAAATATTCGCCACCATCCAGCGCAAACTTGTGCAACACATTGGGACGCAGCGGATTGTCATCAATCATCTCTGGAACACCATAGATACCGCTGCCAAAATTTAATTGCTGTTTTCGATTAAGAAATTCGAGATAACCCCAGAAGCCATAATCCGCGATACGCTTCTGGATCTGTATCAGATTGGCTTCAACCCGTTGTTCATAGGTGCGGAATCTATAGGTGTAGGTGTAATCTTCGCTGTTGTATGCACCATTGCCTTTCAGACCCATCATGACCCAGTGTGCATGGGGCACACGTTTTAGATCAGATAAACGTTCATCCAAAAGATGATTATCCCGGTACGCGATAAAACTTTTTAACAGGACAAAGAAAATAATTGCCGCAATTAATACACTGTAGCGCTGCCGCCACATCTGCCGGCGGATAATCAGGTCCGCCAGAATGGCGACAGCAACAATAGCCGCAGAAAATTTTATCAATGCACCGAGCGCACACAACAAACCCACCAGTAGGCCCAGCAGCAGACGCTTATGAAAAGCATCCTGCTTCAATAAACGCAGATAAAAATAATAGGCGCCCACAACGAAGGGCAAGGACAGCGTGTCGGTATAAAATACCGGGACATACAGCTGCAGCGGTAGACAAGTAACCACAAGCCAGAACGCGAGCAGGCCATGCTTAACATCTTTTAATTCACGCGCTACACCATAGACCAGCCACATCGCCAGAGTGATTGACACAGCATTGTAAATCGTACCCAGCCAATAAAGATCTTCGAGCCCTAACGCTCTTCCGGCAGAAAACAGCCACCCCAGCAATGCTGTGGCCCCCAGGTTGTGGGGAAATATATGGAAGTAATCGCGGTAATTTCCGAGGTTATCCTGCTGGGCCAGATTGACCGCGCCGCGATAAACCGCTTCGGTATCCCAGGATGTCTCCACCGCCAGCCAATAACCCAGGATCAGCTGAAGAATAAACAGCAACACAACACCAAGGGTGACGATGCGCTTCTCCCAGCGAATCAGCAGCGCTTCATGGCGGGACATTGAACGGTAGAGAAAAACCGTCGCGCTCAACCAGGCAAGGATGGATAAGATCACGGCGAGGGTGTTGAAGCTATACACCTTATTTTCAAATACGACGCCCAGAAATAACCAGGAGAAAATCAAGGCGCAACCAAAACAAAATACGCGGTTTAGTAACAGGAGCAGATCGGCAACGCGCGGCGTGGCCTGGGGAGTCAGGAGGGACATATAGGTTCCTTTATCTTTATTAGATGCCTGTGTTCACGGCTTATTTTTTGATCCCTTTGTTTTGAGAATACCTTTCCACGAAAGCTTCAAATCCC
>CAYUVQ010000033.1:17651-21448 GCA_964448175.1 uncultured Cellvibrionaceae bacterium
TTATTTTTTGATCCCTTTGTTTTGAGAATACCTTTCCACGAAAGCTTCAAATCCCAAAGCAAATCAGCGGAAGCACTTTACTGCACCACGATGTTGAGTCAAGAGCCACAGCGCTAACCCCGTCTCAGTCGGAAAACGAAGCGCAAATGAATGACGCAAAAATCTTCCCACCAACGGCCGCACTTCAAGCTGCTCCCAATGGCGTTGTCCGACGCCGGCTTATGTTACCCATCCATCACTAGTCATCGCGCTGCTGAACCCCACCGGAACGAATAAGTCACTAGTAGGAATTCCCGCTTAAGACGTTATGGAGCTGCGACGATGAATATCGACTGGATGCCCTACCTCCCTGAATTCAAAACCATTGCTGTAGCTATCGGTGTAGCACTCATCCTCTGGTTGATCGCGCGCCTGGCAACGCGCATCCTCGCCCGTTTTAC
Source organism: uncultured Cellvibrionaceae bacterium (assembly GCA_964448175.1). Taxonomy (GTDB): domain Bacteria; phylum Pseudomonadota; class Gammaproteobacteria; order Pseudomonadales; family Cellvibrionaceae; genus Cellvibrio. The sequence continues at coordinate 18,092 of CAYUVQ010000033.1, forward strand.
CCGGCCGTTTTTATTTCCGCGGCTACTGCTGGAACAAACCCAACCGCCCTTACACTTGATCGTGCCTTTACTCGGGGTGCAAACGGTGTGGACCGCGGCGCCGGATGAGCTGTTCTGGATGGAGGGGCTAAGCCACATCACGTTATTGTTGATCATCGCCGCGTTTACCTGGCTGGGAACGCGCGCGGTGCTGGCGGTGCAGAAGGTTGTCATTCATCACCACCCGGTTAACGTGGTTGATAATCTTAATGCGCGACGCATTCAGACGCAGACCAAAGTACTGGTACAAACCCTTAGCTTCTTTGTGTTGTTATTTGGTGGCGCGGCGATGTTGATGACGTTTCCCGCGGCGCGTCAATTCGGTACGAGCATTCTGGCCTCCGCGGGGCTTGCCGGGCTTGCGGTAGGTTTTGCGGCTAAGCCAGTACTGGGAAACTTAATTGCCGGTTTGCAGATTGCGTTCACGCAGCCAATTCGCCTGGATGATGTGGTCATCGTTGCCAACGAGTGGGGCCGCGTGGAAGAGATTACTGGCACCTATGTCGTGGTTAAAATCTGGGATGAACGACGCTTGATTGTGCCGCTGCAGTGGTTCATCGAAAATCCCTTCCAGAACTGGACCCGTACCACCTCGCAAATTATCGGTTCGGTATTTTTCTGGATGGATTATTCCGTGCCAATTGACCCCTTGCGCAAAGAGCTGGAACGACTGGTAAAAGAAGTACCGGAATTATGGGATGGGCGCGTGAGTGGGCTGCAAGTTACCGAGACAACCGAAAACTCTATTCAAATTCGCGTACTCGTCAGCTCGCCTGATTCCGGTAAAAACTTTGACCTGCGCTGTTACGTGCGCGAAAAGATGGTCAACTTTATTGCGTGTAATTATCCGGAAGGCTTGCCGAAACTGCGCGCTACGCTCAGTGAAGAACAACAGGAACGGGTGGAAACATCCACCGTCAGTGAACCGGAGCGTCAGCCTCCGGTGTAGTGCGGGGCTGACATAAACAATCGTACCAATGCGGAATACGCAACAATCCATACCGGGCGGCCGCACGACGCACAGCGTTACGGTCGCCTTCAAATTTTAGCGTCTCGCTGATAACGACTTGCTCGCCGTTACATTTCATTGCGCAGGCAAAACACACCACACCATTTAATGCATTGTCTGCTTCTGCCAGCCCGGTATTAGCCAGTGCAATGTCGGCCTTGCTTCGTTTCAGCGCGCCAAGTGCCATCTCGCGCGCCACCTCTTCACTGGTTAATCCGAAAATATCAATGGTATGTAAGCTAACGCCCAGACATGCGTGCTTGGATTCTTTTGAATAGACGACATAACCGTTATGTAAAACGGCTCCGCAACCAGGGACGTCGGCTAGCATGGATGACTGCATGCCAGCGGTACAGGATTCTGCAGTTACCAGCGTCAATTCCTGGGCTTTAAGAAAATTTATCAGTTGCTCAATGCTGTGCATAAAACCACTTCCTGTTTCGCTTGGCTTAGTGAAGGTATAGAAGTAAATGGTTCAGATAAAGTTCCGGTAATTTAACATCTCCGCGGCGTGTGATTTGATTTACTTATCTATCAACAACGCTGCATAAATTCCGCAACAAAAAAATAACTTTTTAACCTGATTCTGCGGTACGCACTTAACGCGCCGCAAATATTCGTGTGTCTGTTACTTTGCTCACACAAGAATTTTTTTAAGTTTCAAACATAATTTTCAGAACTTCTTTTATGTGACCCAGTCATCATTAACAAGCGATTAATTTATTGAACAGAATTTTTTGTGGAGATGGTATAGCTGTTTTCGACGAAAAATTTTTCCCTGTGTTTATTACTTTTACTTATTTGCACCGACAGTATTTATAAATGGAGGAAGTTATGGGACACGCAGTTGCGCTCTCCCGGTATGAAAATTTGGATGTCTTGTTAACGCGCAACGAGCGTTATTCACGTAAACCGCAGGCAGAAAAACAAAAGAAGAAAATCCTGTTTGTTACCTCAGAGTACAGCGATTTGATAAAGGTGGGTGGATTGGGTGACGTATCCTCAGCACTGCCTAAAGCGCTGGCATCCGACTACGACATCCGCGTTTTAATTCCCGGTTACCCGCAGATCATCAATAGTGGGCATTCCCTGCGCATTGTTGGGCATGTGCCCGCGCAAGGCGAAATTCCGGCCTGCCGGATCGCGCGCATGAACCTGCCCAGCGGGCAGATTATTTATGTGCTGTTATGTCCCGAATTATATGAGCGCATGGGCACGCCTTACGGCGACAATCATGGTCAGGACTGGCCGGATAACCCAGTGCGCTTCGCGCGCCTCGGACTCGCGGCGGCTGAGATCGCGGCAGACAAAGCCAATCTGCGCTGGCAGCCGGATCTGGTTCATGCCAACGACTGGCCGGCCGGCCTGGCACCGGCCTACATGCGCTGGCGCGGGCAGGAGACGCCGACGGTCTTCACTATCCACAACCTTGCTTATCAGGGTCTGTGCAGCCCCGAATATTGTGAGTCGCTGGGCCTGGCTGAAGAAGCTCTGCACATCAACGGCATGGAGTTCTACGGCAAGCTGTCATTCCTCAAGGCTGGCCTTAACTACGCCGATCACATCACCACCGTCAGTAAAACCTATGCCTGGGAAATCACCACGCCGGCGTTCGGCTGCGGGCTGGATGGGTTGTTAAAACAGAAATTTGAGCGGGGCCAGCTGAGCGGCATCGCCAACGGAATTGATGAGGACTGGAATCCCAAAACGGATCACCATCTGGTGAAGACGTTTGATCCCTGTTATCGCGAAGGCAAAGCAGCCAATGCGCGTTACGTTGAACAGATGTTCGGCCTGCGTGCCGCCCCGGGTCCACTGTTTGCCGTGGTCTCGCGACTGGTGCAGCAGAAAGGTATCGACCTGACCATCGCCATCAGCGAATCCATCGTCAAAGCCGGCGGCCGCCTGGCCATCATCGGCTGCGGTGAACCCGCCCTTGAAGAGGAGCTGGTACGCCTGTCCGAACGTTACCCACGGGATGTGGGAGTCCACGTCGGCTTCAACGAAACCGATGCGCGCCGCATGTTTGCGGGCAGCGATTTTCTGTTGATGCCATCGCGTTTTGAACCCTGCGGCCTGAGCCAGATGTACGCCCAGCGGTTCGGCTCGCTGCCCATCGCCCGTCATACCGGCGGCCTGGTAGATACCATCACCGACGGCGTTACCGGCTTCCTGTTCCACAAGGCCCAGCCGGACACTTATTGGAAAGCCGTGCAGCGCGCCTTTAATGTGTTCCGCTGCCCCGACCTGCTCCATGCCATGCGCAGCAAAGCCATGCTCACCCCCATGACCTGGCGTCAATCCGTGCG
>CAYUVQ010000033.1:21548-28395 GCA_964448175.1 uncultured Cellvibrionaceae bacterium
TGGCAGGTCACTGACTGGCGCGGCCGCCCTTGGCATGAGGCCGTGATTTACGAACTCCATGTCGGGCTGCTGGGTGGTTTTGCGGAAGTGGAAGTGATCCTTCCTCACCTTGTTGAGCTGGGCGTCACCGCGATCGAACTCATGCCACTCAACGAATTTCCCGGCAGCCGCAACTGGGGTTACGACGGAGCAGAAATCTTTGCCCCGGAAAGCAGCTACGGCACACCAGATCAACTCAAGCACCTGATCGACACGGCGCATAGTCTTGGGCTGATGGTGATCATTGATGTGGTCTACAACCACTTCGGCCCCGAGGGCAACTACCTCGGGCAATATGCGAAAGGCTTTTTCCGCGAGGACATCCAGACCCCCTGGGGCGCGGCCATTGATTTCCGCCGCCGCGAGGTGCGCGATTTCTTTTGCGACAACGCGCTGATGTGGCTGGAAGATTACCGCGCGGATGGCTTGCGTCTGGATGCGGTCCATGCGATCAGCGAGAAAGACTTTCTGGTGGAACTGGCCGAGCGGGTCAGCAGCGCGATTCCCAGCAACCGCCACATCCATCTGATCCTGGAGAATGAAGAAAACACGGCGAGCCTGCTGGAGCAGGGTTTTAACGCCCAGTGGAACGACGATGGCCACAACATCCTCCACCACCTGTTGACCGGTGAGAAAGAAGGCTATTACAGCGAATTTATCGAATCCCCCACCACCAAGCTGGCCCGTTTTCTTGGTGAAGGTTTTATCTTTCAGGGCGAACCCAGCCGCCGGGGTCACCCGCGGGGGGAACCCAGCGGCCATCTGCCACCGACTGCTTTTGTGCTGTTTTTGCAGAACCACGATCAGGTGGGCAACCGCGCCTTCGGTGAGCGGCTGATCGACTTGACCGATGAGGATTCACTCAAAGCGGCGGTCGCCCTGCAGCTTCTGTGTCCCATGATTCCGCTGCTGTTCATGGGCGAAGAATGGGGCACGCGGCAACCGTTTTACTATTTCACCGACCATCACGCCGAACTGGCCAAAGCGGTGTGTGAAGGGCGGCGCAATGAATTCCGCGAATTCGAGCTGTTCAGCCACCCGGAGATGCGCGAGAAGATCCCCGATCCCAACGACCCCCAGACTTACCTGAAATCCATGATTGATTACCGGGAACGCCACGCGCCGGGCCACGAAGCCTGGTGGCAGCTCTACCGGACCCTGCTGGAATTGCGTCACCGCTGGATTACGCCCCATTTACCAGGCACTCAGGTCGCGAAGGTGACGATTCTGGCGGAGCGGGCGATTTCCGCTTCCTGGGTACTGGGTAACGGCAGCCTGTTGCGGATTGATCTCAATCTGGCGAATAACCTGGTGAAGCTGGAATCCCCTCCCGGCACCCGCCGCCAGCTGTTCAGTCATGGCGTCGACGACAGCCATTGGAACGACGGGGTGATGCCGCCACGCAGTGTCGTGGTGACCCTCAGTTGAACCCCGTGACAACCGCAGCCCGCTTGGCTTTCACCCCATTAACAGCCGGGCGGGCGAGTGTTCGTCATCCCACAGACAACCCCCGTGGCACAGGCAAAGATTCAGTGATGGTTTCAAGCCGATAGAGAACAGGATCTTATATGCTGCGCGCGACACTTCGTTTGCAATTCCACCAGGGTTTCACTCTGGACGATGCGGTACCGCTGGTGCCCTACTTTGCGCGCTTGGGTATCAGTCATATTTATGCCTCCCCACTGCTGACGGCGCGCCCCGGTTCCATGCACGGTTACGATGTCGTAGACCCGACCCGCGTGAACCCCGAACTGGGTGGCGAAGCGGCGCTGGAGCGACTGGTTGCAGAATTGCGCAAACACAAGATGGGCCTGATCGCCGACTTTGTATCCAACCACATGGCGGTAGGCGGTTCGGGCAATCCCTGGTGGCTGGACGTGTTGGAATGGGGCATTAGCAGTCCCTACTCCCGCTTCTTCGATATTCAGTGGAATTCCCACGACCCGCTGCTCAAAGGCCAGCTGCTGGTGCCCTTCCTGCGTACCGATTATGGTGAAGTACTGGCAGCGGGTGAGGTCAAGCTCAACTTTGATGCCCAGCAAGGCAGCTTCTACGCCTCCCATTACGACCACCGGTTCCCCCTGTATCCGCCCAGCTATGGCGAAATTCTACGTAACACCGGCCTCGATTCCCTGCTGGCACTGGTGCGTCCTTTTGAAGCGCTGGAACACAACCCTGATTACTGGCAGACCGCTCAGGAGCTGCGCCAGGAACTGGCCCGCGCAGCCCAGGCACCGGAGGCACAGGAAGCGCTTGAACAGGCTTTGAGCCGCTATCAGGTCAAGCCCGACGGCCAGTTCAGCCAGGACAACTTCAACCGCCTTCACCACCTGCTGGAGACCCAGCATTACCGTCTCGCCAGCTGGCGTACCGCCGCCGACGATATCAACTGGCGGCGCTTCTTCGATATCAATGAGCTGGGTGGACTGCGGGTTGAAAAGGGCGCGGTCTTTGAAGCCACTCATGCCAAGATATTTGAACTCATTGAACGAGGGCTGGTGGACGGCCTGCGGATCGACCACGTGGACGGACTGGCCAATCCGCGCGCTTATTGCCGCAAGCTGCGGCGCCGACTCAACGGCCTGCAGGCCAAGCGCCCCCCGGAACTACGCGGTGAGCATTTGCCGATTTACGTGGAAAAAATCCTCGCTGATGGCGAGCGCCTCCCCACTGACTGGCTCACCGACGGCACCACGGGCTACGAATTCATGAATGACATGTCTCTGCTGCAGCAGGACCCAGTGGGCGAAATTCAGCTGAGCGACCTGTGGACCAGCTTCACTGGCCGCACCGCGAATTTTATGGAAGAAGTGCGCGAGGCGCGGGCGCTGGTGTTATCCAGCTCGCTTGCCGGTGACTTCGAAAGCCTGGCGCAGGAACTCCTGCTGGTAGCGCGCACGGATGTGAATACGCGGGACATCACCCTGGGCGCCATCCGTCGGGCATTGTTTGAGCTGATTGTTCATTTCCCGGTGTATCGCACCTATGCCGGCGTTAACGGCCGGTCGGTGCAGGATCGGGAAGTCTTTGAGCAGGCACTCGCCGGCGCCCGCACGACGCTGGCTGAAAGCGACTGGCCTTTGCTGAATTATCTGGACCTGTGGCTGGGCGGCCAGCGTCTGCGGGAGATGCCGCCCGGCGCGAATCGCAAACAGCGCCGCAAAGTGATTACCCGTTTTCAGCAACTGACCTCACCCGCCGCCGCCAAAGCCGTGGAAGATACCGCCTGCTATCGCTCCGCCATGACGCTGGCGCGCAACGATGTCGGCTTCGACCCCCAGCATTTTTCTATTTCACTGAAAGACTTCCATCACCGCTGTCAGGAGCGGGCCGCGCACTTTCCGGACAATCTGCTCGCCACCGCCACCCATGACCACAAGCGGGGCGAAGATACCCGCGCCCGTCTCGGCGTGCTAAGCGAGCGGGCGGTCTGGTTCAGCGAGAAGGTACAACACTGGCAACAGGCGGCCAGCGATCTGCGCCAGGAACTGGATGATGGCGTGGCCCCCTCGCCGGCGGATGAACTGATGCTGTATCAGACCTTGCTCGGCAGCTGGCCCCTGCGCCTGGACCCGGACGATGAAGCAGCCATGCAAACCTATCTGGAACGCGTGGCCCGCTGGCAGGAAAAGGCCCTGCGCGAAGCCAAACTGCGCACCCACTGGAGCGCCCCCCATGCCGCTTACGAAGAGGTCTGCCGCAACTTCCTGACTCAGTTGCTGACGGGCGAGCGCCACCGTGAGCTGCGGCGCGACATTGCCGCCGCTGCCATGGCTATCGCACCCGCCGGCGCCGTAAACAGCCTCAGTCAATGCCTGCTGCGCACGGCCCTGCCCGGTGTGCCGGACCTGTATCAAGGAGCGGATTTCTGGGACTTCAGTTTGGTGGACCCGGACAACCGCCGCCCCGTAGATTTCCCCGCCCGAGTCGCCGCGCTGTCCACCCACAGCAACCTGAAAGAACTGGTGAATCAGTGGCGCGATGGCCGCATCAAGCAGCATCTGTTGTCTGCGGTACTGAACCTGCGCGAGGCCCATGCCGACCTTTTTTGTCTCGGAAATTATGAAGCCCTGGAAGTGGAAGGCGAGCAGGCCGGACGGGTGGTTGCGTTCTGCCGTCGCCACGGCGACGAATACCTGATCGGCGTGACCCCGCGCTGCAGCGCCGGTCTGCTGGGCAATCAGACGGTGCCACTGGTGGCAGCCGCTAACTGGGGTGATACCCGTATCCTTCTGCCGGAGTCTCTGCGCCACGCCAGTACCACTGCGCAGGCGGGCGCACCGGGAGAACTGTCCGGCGTCTTTTCCACTGCCATCAAACCCCGCCAGGGTGCTTTGGCAGTGGCGGAGGTGCTCGGGGAATTCCCGGTGAACTTACTGTATTTCAAGCGCGACCCTGCTGTATCCCATCACACTTAAATCGACACCACGGAGAAACGACCATGAACCTCAATGAGAACCGCGTGCGCGAATACGCGTACCAGATCTGGGAATCGGAAGGCCGGCCTCACGGCCAGCATCAGCGTCATTGGGAGATGGCTTGCAAGCTGGCAGCCAGCCAGGCAGCGGATGGACAACAACTCGGCGCCTCGAACGGTGCCGGGGTTATTGACGCACAAGTACCCACTGGCACTGACGCTACTCAGGCCGCCGCACCGGGCAAAAAATCACGGGGCAAAAAACAGTCCGCTGGAACCGATACCAAAGCCGTGAAAAAAGCCGCTGAAACCAAATCGACCGTGGCTAAAACCACTCGGCAGAAAAAAGCCAAGGTGGTCAACGACACGCTGGAAACCCAGCTCAGCCCGATCACCGGTGGGTTTAAAGGTTCTGTTTAAGCAGAACTGAACGCCCCGCCACATGTGCGAGTTTTACCCGACGCAGCTCGGGTGGGGTTTGCTGCACCCGAAATACCCACATTGATCCTCAATCTTTGCCAGGCAAACTAAGGAACACACATCATGGGCACACATCCGACCGCACCGGAGATCATTCAGCGTTCGCGCGTTACTGAAGGCCACCCGTTTCCCCTCGGCGCAACCTGGGATGGTCTGGGCGTAAACTTTGCGCTGTTTTCCGCTCATGCCACCAAGGTGGAGCTGTGCCTGTTCGATCAGGACGGCACCACCGAGCTTGAGCGTATCGAACTGCCTGAATATACCGATGAGGTCTGGCACGGTTATCTGCCGGATGCCCACCCCGGTCAGGTTTATGGGTACCGGGTGTATGGCCCCTATGAACCCGAAGCCGGCCACCGTTTCAACCACAACAAGCTGCTGATCGACCCCTACGCCAAGCAACTGGTGGGCGAACTGAAATGGTCAGAAGCGTTGTTCGGTTACACCATTGGTTCACCGGATGGTGATCTGAGTTTTGATGAGCGCGACAGCGCCCCGTTCATGCCCAAATGCAAAGTGGTAGACCCGGCGTTTACCTGGAGCGACTACCAGGTCAAAAAGGTCCCTTGGGACAGCACGATCATTTATGAAACCCATGTGCGTGGCATTAGCATGCTGCATCCGGCAGTGCCGGAGCACCTGCGCGGTACCTGTGCCGGCCTGATGAACCATGAACTCCTGAAACACATCCGCGATCTGGGTGTTACCAGCATCGAGCTGCTGCCCATGCATGGTTTTGTCGAAGACCAGCACCTGCTGGAGAAAGGGCTGCGCAATTACTGGGGCTACAATTCCATCGCCTTCTTCGCGCCCCACGCGCCCTATCTGGCCAGCGGGCATCTCAATGAATTTAAAGAAATGGTGGCCCACATCCATGACGTTGGCCTGGAGGTGATCCTGGATGTGGTTTACAACCACACCGCTGAGGGCAACGAACTGGGTCCCACCCTGTCCATGCGCGGTATCGACAACGCGACCTACTACCGGTTGATGCCGGACAACAAGCGCTACTACATCAACGACTCGGGCACCGGTAACACGCTGGACCTGAACCACCCCTGCGTGCTGCGTATGGTGACGGATTCCCTGCGCTACTGGGCCACCCAAATGGGGGTTGATGGTTTCCGCTTTGACTTGGGGACCATCCTCGCCCGCCACCCGCAGGACGGTTTTGATGAACGCCACGGCTTCCACCTGACCGTGCGGCAAGATCCGGTCCTCAGCAGCCTGAAGATGATTGCTGAACCCTGGGACTGCGGCATCGGCGGGTATCAGGTTGGTGCTTTCCCACCTGGCTGGGCGGAATGGAACGACCGTTACCGCGACAACGTCCGCGCTTTCTGGCGCGGCGACGGCGGCCAGCTGGGCGAACTGGCCAGTCGTCTTACTGCTTCCGGCGATCTGTTCAACCAGCGCGGCCGCCGGCCCCATTCATCCGTCAACTTCGTCACCGCCCACGACGGTTTTACCCTGCACGATCTGGTGTCGTACAACGACAAACACAACGAAGCCAACGGCGAAGACAACCGCGACGGTACCGACAACAACCTCTCGTACAACCACGGCTGGGAAGGTCCCACGGACAACAAAGACATCATCGAAGTGCGCCAGCGACAAATGCGCAACATGATGGCCACCCTGTTGTTCTCCCAGGGCACGCCGATGATTGTCGCCGGCGACGAGCTCTGCCGCACCCAGGAAGGCAACAACAATACCTACTGCCAGGACAACGAACTCAACTGGATCGACTGGAATCTGGACAACGATCGCAGCGCCATGTTCGCGTTTACCAAACGTCTGATCGAACTGCGGCGCACCTACCCCATCCTCCGACGCGGCCGCTTTCTGGTCGGCGAGTACAACGAAGAACTGGGCGTAAAAGATGTCACCTGGCTGTCGCCCTGTGGCAAC
>CAYUVQ010000034.1:0-6057 GCA_964448175.1 uncultured Cellvibrionaceae bacterium
GCCTGGCTGCGATTGTTGTCCGGGTCCCATTGGAATCGGTAATCGTAGATGCCTTTATCGCCCCAGGCGCGCAGACAACGCGCCTGCGTATCCTGGCCGTCCCATTCATAGTAATAACTGAAACCCGTGGCCAGGGTGCGGCGGCTGAACAAGTGATTGGTGTAGGCATAGCGTTCGCCGCGACCGGCTGCGTCGCGCTGGGCGATGAGATCGCCTTCATCACTGTAATCGTATTCCGCAATCACGCGGCTTTGCTGGGAGGCGATATCTTGCAGGGTGATACGGCTGACACGGCCGTGGGCGTCGCGCGTGAATTGCAGCGCTTTACCCCAGTTGCCGGCCACGCGGATCAAAGCGTTATGGGCATCGTAATGGAGGTTAAGCACAAAGCCCTGCTCAGCTTCGCCGGCGGATTTGCGTGGCTGATAAGCGGGATGCTGAATCTGCGTCAGCCGAAATGCCCCAGTCTGGCCGAGGCGGGTGAAGACTTTGTGCGGCTGTCCCTGCTTACGAAGGACATAGGCATCGTAGGAGATTGCATCCAGATCCATCTGCTCATTGAGCAATTTGCTGCGTTGATAGGGACGCGGACGCTTAAAGGTAAGCACGCGACCTTCGTCATCGCTTAATTCGACGGTGTGATGGCTTTCATATAGGCGCTCGCAGCCCGTGTGGGTCCAGCCGTGGCCCAGACCGATATCGCGGCTGTGGCCTGAGCGATACGTGCGTTTCCAGGTAAAGGGTAAGGGGCCGGGCAAGGTAAAGTCTGTGAGGCTCAGCAGCTCCTCACCGGAGATCATGCTGATGGGGCAACCATTCGTACAAGTGTTGGCAACGGCGGCGGCGCCTTCTTTGGCAGTGCTGGACACCTTGCCAGGCTGAACACTGGTGACGGCATTCTGGTCAGAGCAGTTTTCCGTTGATTCCGCCGTTACCGCATGGGCTTTGACGTCTTCCTTTGGCGGTGGCAGCGAATCGGATGAACTGCCTTTACCCCCGCCCTTGCCACCTTTTGCGGTGCGGTGTCCACGAAATTCGGTACCCGCCGTTGCCTCCGGCTGAGCCGTTACCGGCACCAGCTGCAACTTTTTGCTGCCCAGTGCATTGCCGACTTCCTGCTGGATCTTCGCCTGCGACGGCGGCACCGGTTGCCTGGGGAACAGTAATTTCCAGACTTCAGCCCACGTAGCAGGCTGGATCAAGCGGGCTGACTGCAAAACCTGCCGGGAATCGGTGAGGGGCGCTCCGGCCGGGGTGGCATTGGAGGCTGGAGAAAGCTGAAATTCAGCGCCAGTGGTGTTCTTAAACAGTATCTTCATACATCCCTGCTGCTACATAGATATTCCGCAATGCGGGCAACAATACAACAGGTTGCGCGCGATTCGCCAACCCAGTTAAAAAGAGGACTCATGCTATCACAGCAAATTCGTTCAGAAACCGGGCGCGGATAACGTTTTTAACGAAAGGTTTACATCTTCATACAAGGCGCTGGCCTAGCGGATGCTAAACTCGCCTCACCGTTAATAAAAAATCCGCGCGAGGACGCCGTGACAGCTACGACCGGGCCTATACAGCAAACCCTGGAGACCATTTATCGCACCGAGTCCCGACGGGTTTTAGCCACGCTGATCCGTTTGCTGGGTGATTTTGATCTCGCTGAAGAAGCGCTCCATGATGCGTTCAGTGTTGCCATGGAGCAGTGGCCCCGGGACGGTTTGCCGGACAACCCCCGCGCCTGGCTGGTTTCCACCGGCCGCTTTAAAGCCATCGACCAACTGCGCCGTCGGGCCCGGTTTGATACCTCATTGGAAGACGTTGCTGACCGTTTAGATGAAGAAGCGGAGGAGATGGCTGAGGAGAGCATTGAAGATGATCGCCTGCGGCTGGTCTTCACCTGCTGCCATCCCAGTCTTTCACCGGATGCTCAAATCGCCTTGACCCTGCGCGAAATCTGCGACCTGACCACAGAAGAAATCGCGCGGGCATTCCTGACCTCAACACCGACCGTGGCACAGCGGATTGTCCGTGCTAAAGCCAAGATCCGTGACGCCCGCATCCCCTACGAAGTCCCCGCCCCCGCTCAATTACCCGCGCGACTGGATTCCGTGCTCCATGTTATTTACCTCGTCTTCAACGAAGGCTACTCCGCCTCTACTGGCGCTGCAGTGACTCGCTACGACCTGTCCGCCGAAGCCATTCGGCTGGGTCGCCTGCTGGTGGAGTTGCTGCCCGAAGCTGAAGCCATGGGTTTGCTGGCATTGATGCTGTTACATGATTCCCGTCGTCACGCGCGCATGTCCGCTGATGGTGACCTGGTTTTGCTGGACGAGCAGGACCGTTCGCTCTGGGATCGCCAACTGATTGCCGAAGGCAGCGCATTGATTACCCGCTCCCTCAATTCCCGCCGTTTCGGCCCCTATACCATCCAGGCCGCTATCGTGGGCGTTCACGCGGAAGCAGCAACCCCCGAGGACACCGACTGGCATGAGATTGTCGGGCTATACGATTTATTGTTGCGCATGACACCCTCACCGGTCGTAGAACTCAATCGCGCCGTCGCCGTCGCCATGCGCGACGGTCCCGAAGCCGGATTACTGATTCTCGATGACATAGCCAGCCGGGGTGTTCTCAAGGATTATCATCTGCTGTACTCTGCCCGCGCCGACCTGTGCCGCCGTCTGGGTCGGCAGACGGAAGCGAAAGCCGCTTACGAACAGGCACTTGAACTTACCAGACAGGAGCCGGAACGGCGCTTTCTGGAACGGCGTATCGCAGCGCTGTAGAAGGGAAATCTTCATCACCATAACGGCTGACTGATCCGCACGCTCTTGATGAGCGACGCTGACCATCGCCTTGTTTTCGAACTCCATCGCCTTTTCCAGACCGCGTCGCTTGCAGAACTCCTCACAGGTCGGAGGCAATTCCGCCCGACTCTGCTATTCGAAAAAAATTTCCCCGCTCCTGTCGATCCTGCACCCTCCCAAACGACAATAGAAAAACAGTCCAGCCAGGATCGACCATCATGAAATATTTATGCCTTATCTATCAGGACGAAGATGCCATGAATTCACTGCCACCTGGCGAGTGGCGCGCGTTGATGGAGGAGTGCGCCAGTCACACGCAGTCCCTGTTACAAAACCAGCATTTTGTCGATGGCAATGTCCTGGCATCGGTGCATTCCGCTACCACCATCAAAGTGAGACAGAACAAATTATTGACCACCGATGGCCCTTTTGCTGAAACCAAGGAGCAACTGGCCGGTTACTGCCTGGTTGAAGCGCGGGACCTGAACGAAGCTATTCAGCTGGCCAGCAAACTACCGCCTATCCGTTACGGGTCGGTGGAGGTGCGCCCTGTTCGTGAAGATATTTATGACCGCTCGGCCTACCGCTAAAAAATTTATAACCACTGTCGATTCACAAGTTTGTTATTCGACTATTAGTGAATCATGCACAAAACGAAACGACCAGTGGCAGGTAATCCACGAGCATTTTTCGTTTGTTCTCGATATGGAAAAAGACCACGCACTTTTCGATATCCAGCCCTGAAAAATAATTCGATCCACAACATATCTACTTAATAGGAGACCGCCGTCATGAAGATGACTCCCTACCTGCACTTCAAGAACCAATGTCGTGAAGCTTTCGAGCTGTATGCTGATATTTTTAACGGTACCATCAACGCCATGCTTTCCTACGAAGATACACCCGAGACGGAAGCGCCGGTAGAATGGAATAACCATATACTTCATGCCCATCTATCCATCGGCGACCTTGAGCTGATGGGCTCAGACGCGCCCGGCGATTATTATGCGAAACCTCAAGGGCTTTATATTTTTATGTCGGTAGATGAACTCGATGAAGCGGAACGGATTTATAACAGACTTTCCGAGGGCGGCGCGATTCAAATGCCGCTTGAAGAAACGTTTTGGGCGGAACGTCATGCCATGTTTATCGACCGTTATGGCACGCCCTGGATGATCAGCTTCGGCCTAAAAGACTGCATGTAACCTTCAACCAAAAACGTTAACAAGAGAATTTTATGAAATATCTTTGCCTGGTTTACTACGATGAAAGCGTTATCAATGCCATGTCGCAACAGGAGTGGGAGTCCCTCAATAAAGAATGTATCGCCTGTGGTGACAACCTGCGCAGCACCGGTAATTTTCTCGGCGGTAATGCATTGCAACCCGTTAACACTGCCACCACCGTCCGCGTACGGGATGGCAAACCTTACGTAACCGATGGCCCCTTTGCAGAAACCAAGGAGCAACTGGCAGGTTTTTATTTGCTGGAAGCACGTGATCTGAATCACGCCATTGAAATGGCCGGGAAGATTCCACCGGCTCGCTTGGGAAGTATAGAAATTCGGCCGATTCGAGAGCTACAGCCAGCTTAACGCGACAGATAAACCCGCGCTCCTCCGGGAACATTTTTTAATGAGCAGATGACGAGGTGATGTGCATTGCCATCACCTGGTGAGTACAACATCGACAGATATTATTGCCAGTTGCGCCGCGCACTGAATTGTGGGCGCAAAAACTCCATTTGATCACCCCGGATACGATCGCTGTTGATCAACGCCAGATATTCCGCCGCATTAGGACAGAAAGGCAGAGCCAGCAACTCCATGTTAACTTCACTTAACAAACGATCGCCTTTGTGCTGATTACAACGCTTACACGCGGCCACCACATTATTCCATTTATCCTTGCCGCCACGACTCAGTGGATGCACGTGATCGCGGGACAATTGCCCATAGGAATATGAGCGGCCACAGTACATGCATTGATAATGATCACGGGCAAATAATGCTGTATTTGTTAAGGGGGGAATTAATCGCATCCGCGCAAGCCGATTGCCGCCGCAAGCGATAATGGCCGGAAGATCCATATAGGTTTGCAGTCCCGTTACCCGTGAATGCCCGCCATGAACCCGACGAACAAAACCACCCAGACTCCAGGCAACCAGATCACGGGCATAAAGACATACAGCTTCTTGCCAATGCAGCCATTCGATCGGTTGACCCGCCGTGTTAAGCCGCAATATTCGTGCTTCCATCGACACCTCCATCGTAGAGAACCGGACAAAACCAGAAACTACCACTCGAACATCGATACGCTACTACTGCTTTTACTACGTTTTTATGACAAACGCTAATCGTCTGACCAGCGTTTTATATTCTTTTTGCTGGACGGTGTTATTTTTGTCATGTCTAGCTTCATAAAAGAATACTGGAGAAAGCGTAAAAAAGCTCTCTCCAGTTAACAGGCGGGGAATTTTTTACTGAAATTAAAAGTTATTTGGAAGGTGGCACAATCGCCTCATCCACCACGGGAACCACCGCCGGTGGATCATCCTTCTGACGACTGACCAATCGCTTGGTCTTATCCCGAAAATATTTTTCTACATAGATGTAGGTGAAACGTGAAATCAGGATCGTTAACAAAATCAGGAAGAGGTTGATTATTATTGCCCAGAGACCGAGATTTTTAGGCACTGATTTGAAAATCACTTCATATAGATTGGAAAAGAACGAAAGAATAATATCGTGCGTCATGTATATGGAGTACGACCACAGCCCGATACTGCGCAAGGGTGCGGTATCAAGCAACCTGCCCACGAGACCATGAGTGTGACTGGCAAAGACCATCAATAACAGACAGAAAGACGTCAAGGTCAATAACAGATAACCATCACCGCGATGTGCAAGCGATACCATGGTGACGGTAAACACCACGGCGATTATTTCCAGCAGGTGAATATTGAAGCGCACCAGCAGACGTTCAATTTCCTCCTTCCAGCGATATAACAGTACGCCGCAATAAAATGCCGAGATGCAGCGGATAAATCCGTAATCGTAAGTTCCGTCCATCTGACCGTCGGGATTTACATTGAACAGAAAGGCGTAGCCGGGAATGATGATCAACCAGGGAAATATTCTGCTGCCACTGCGGTCCAGAGTCGCCAGCAATACAAAGAACGCGATGTAAGTAAAAAACTCAACGCTGATACTCCAGCTAGGATGATTCCACGATAGATAATCGTGCACCCCCAT
>CAYUVQ010000034.1:6157-22068 GCA_964448175.1 uncultured Cellvibrionaceae bacterium
CAACGCTGATACTCCAGCTAGGATGATTCCACGATAGATAATCGTGCACCCCCATAGAGTGAACCAGGAGCAAGTTGCTAACGAATGAGTAAGCATTGTTATGCTCGAACTGATCAACACCTCCATAACCGGCGCTGATGAAATACTGTTTACCCAGGATGTAAGGCACCCAGACCAGCAGCATAAACAGATGCAGCGGATAAATGCGTCCTAACCGCAGACTGATGTATTCACGAAAGGCCATGCCCTGGCGAATTTTATCGGCGTAGGCCAGAGTCAGCACAAAGCCCGACAGGATGAAAAAGAAATCAACAAATAAATAACTGTTTTTAACAAAGTCCAGGCTTTTGGTGCCCACGACAAAGTGTGAATGAAACAGTACGACAAGGCACGCCGCAACACCACGCAACGATTCCAGCTTGCTGTACATAGCAACCCCCTTTGCATTGTGTAGAAATCAGGCTTCAGACAGGCAAACTGCCGCAGCCTAATCCTGAGATGGAGAAAGAACAATGACAACGGGCGGAATATAAGAAGAAAAACTTTCTGTTTATCACAAAAAACGAAAATACTGTCGTCAGAATAATTCCGTGAGTAATTAATCACCAGGACTGACGTTCAGCGCGCAATAAATAATAAATCCGGGAAGGGGCAGCTGGCAAACTAGCTGTAAAAAGTAAAACCCCCGCTGCGGGGGGCAGCAGGGGTTGGTGTCTTACAGGATGGGAGCCCGACCTTAGGCTTGTATATGGCGCAACTCCTGTTGATCCTTGCCACACAGATCCGTGTGCATGCGTCCGTAACAGTGCTCATTATTGTTGAACGGCACGTCATAGACCAGTGGGTATTGGCGGAGAATTTTGTAGGATATATCTCACACGGGTGCCGTTTTATGCCCCGCTCGGCGCCATCGTTTAAAACTCCTGCCAACTTGGCCGCACCGGGTTTATAATCGCGCCCTTTGCAGGCGCTGTAGCAGCGTCACCCCTGGGCCCCAAAACCTGGAGCAGACTATGGCAGTAAAAAAGAAAGGCGCGGATTTTGAGCAGTCCTTGAACGCGCTTGAAACTCTGGTAAACAAGATGGAACAGGGTGATATGACACTGGAAGAGTCTCTCAAGGCTTTTGAGACCGGCATTCAACTCACGCGGGAATGTCAGGCACGCTTGGCCGCTGCCGAGCAGCAGGTGCAGAAACTGGTAGAAAATCAGGGGAATATAGCCCTTGAACCGTTCGATCCCCAGGGCGATGACGAATGAACGACGACTTCAGCCAGTTTGTAGCCGAATGCCGCCAGCGCGTGGATCTGGCGCTACGCAACCTGCTGCCCACCACCAAAGATAATGGCGAACGTCTGCGTGAGGCGATGCGCTACAGTCTGTTTAATGGGGGCAAGCGCATCCGCCCTATCCTGGTCTACGCGAGCGGCCTGGCTGTCAGCGACTCGCTGACAACAACCCAGCAGGCGGCCCTGGATACGGTCGCTTGTGCCATTGAATGCATCCATGCCTATAGCCTCGTGCACGACGATCTGCCCGCCATGGACGATGACGATCTGCGGCGCGGCAAGCCCACTTGTCATATTGCGTTTGATGAAGCCACAGCGATCCTGGCCGGCGACGCCCTGCAGACGCTCGCATTTGATTTGCTCAGCAATGCTGGCCAACTGGATGACCCCTGCAGGATTGCGCTGCTACAACAACTGACTCGCGCTTCCGGCATGCACGGTATGGTATTGGGCCAGGCTATTGATCTGGCCGCCGTCAACCATCAGCTGGACCTGGCGCAGCTCGAAACCATGCATCGCCATAAAACCGGGGCATTGATCAGCGCCAGCGTAGCGATGGGGGCCATTGTGTGTGGTGCGGATAAAGCTCGACTGGCTGCTTTGAGCACCTACGCAGCATCTATCGGACTCGCCTTCCAGGTTCAGGACGACATCCTTGATGTCACCGCTGATACAGCGACCCTGGGCAAGCAGCAGGGTGCGGATATTGCCCGGAACAAACCTACTTATGTGTCGTTATTAGGGTTGGATAACGCGCGCATCAAAGCGCAGGAATTGCATCGGCAGGCACTGCTGGCGCTGTCAGATTTTGATGATCGGGCCCAGCCGCTACGCGCCCTTTCGGCTTATATCATCGAACGCAGTCACTGAGACGCTGCCCTAGTTTAAAGAAGCCCATGTAAACGGCGCTAGGCAATAGCCTGTTGCCCGCCTACAATGTCGCCCTTTCACCAGAGTAAATTGACCAACCGATGGCCGTGAATGTTTAACGAGATCCCCACCAGCCGCCCGTCCACTCCGCTTCTGGATAGCATTGACTCTCCGGCAGAGCTGCGTGCACTCAGCGAAAAACAGTTGCCTGAACTGGCCGAGGAGCTGCGTGCGTTTCTGCTCTATACAGTCGGTCAGACCGGTGGTCATTTTGGTGCCGGCCTCGGCGTGGTCGAACTGACTATTGCATTGCATTACGTTTATCAGACCCCTGATGACCGTCTGGTGTGGGATGTGGGCCACCAAACCTATCCGCATAAAATCCTGACCAATCGCCGGGAGCGGATGCGCAGTATGCGGCAGGGCGGCGGCCTCTCCGGTTTCCCCAAGCGCGACGAGAGCGAATACGACACCTTTGGCGTCGGCCACTCCAGCACTTCCATCAGCGCAGCCCTGGGTATGGCTATCGGCAGCCAGATGGGCGCGAGCGAACGCAAATGCGTCGCCGTCATCGGCGATGGTGCGATGACCGCCGGCATGGCGTTCGAAGCGCTGAATCATGCGGCCCATATCGACAGCGATATGTTAGTCATCCTGAATGACAACAATATGTCCATCTCGCCCAACGTGGGCGGTCTGGCAACCTACCTGTCCAAGATCTGGGGCAGCAAGTTCTACAACTCCCTGCGTGAAGGCAGCAAACAGGTACTGACCAAGATCCCCCAGGCGTGGGAGTTTGCCCGGCGCACTGAAGAGCATTTCAAAGGCTTTGTTTCCCCCGGTACGCTGTTCGAGGAAATGGGCTTTAACTATATAGGCCCCATCGACGGCCATGATCTGATCAGCCTGGTGCGTTATCTGCGCAACCTGCGCGAGGTCAAAGGCCCCAAACTGCTGCATGTGATTACCCGCAAAGGCAAGGGTTTCGGCCCAGCGGAGGCAGATCCGGTGGGCTACCATGCGCTCAACAAGATCGAGCCTAAAAAAACTGTCATTAAAAACGCCAACATCACGGTGAAACCCAAATACCAACAGGTCTTCGGTGACTGGCTGTGTGATATGGCAGCGCAGGATGACCGATTGGTAGGGATCACGCCGGCCATGCGTGAAGGCTCGGGCATGGTGGAGTTTGCCCGGAACTTCCCGGAGCGGTTTTACGACGTGGCCATCGCGGAACAACATGCGGTTACCCTGGCGGCAGGCATAGCTTGCGAAGGTCAAAAGCCGGTGGTGGCGATTTATTCTACTTTTCTGCAGCGCGCCTACGATCAGCTGATCCACGATGTTGCCCTGCAGAACCTGGATGTCACCTTTGCCATCGATCGCGCCGGAATGGTGGGCGAAGATGGGGCAACCCATGCCGGCGCATTTGATATCAGCTTCCTGCGCTGCATCCCGAATATGGTGATCGCCACCCCGAGTGACGAGAATGAATGCCGGCAACTGCTTTATACCACCTATCAACATCCGGGGCCGGCAGCGGTCCGCTATCCCCGTGGTGCAGGCACTGGTGCGGCCATTAGTACGTTAATGACTGAACTGCCCATCGGCAAAGGTCTGCTGAAGCGTGAGGGCAAGCAGGTCGCCATCCTGAACTTTGGGACTTCCCTGGCCAGCGCGTTACAGGCTGCGGAAAAACTGAATGCCACTGTCTGTGATATGCGCTTTGTAAAACCCCTGGACACCGAGCTGATTGAACGTATCGCGGCGGAACACAGCCTGCTGGTAACGCTGGAAGAAAACGTCATCGCGGGCGGCGCTGGCGCTGCAGTGAGCGAGCACCTTGCTAGTATTGGGGTGGTGATGCCGGTATTGCACCTGGGCTTCAGCGATCAATTTGTTGAACAGGACAGTCAGAAACAACAGCTGATTGATCAAGGGCTGGATGCTGCGGGTATTGAGCAGGCTATCACCACGCGCCTGGCCTTACTGGCAGGCAAGAAAACCGTAGCGGGCTAACGGGTTTAGCCTCGCGACGAGCGGAATTATCAACGCTCCCAGGGCACACCCGCCGCAAATTTATCCACCAGAAAATCAATAAACAGCCGCACTTTAGCGGCCAGATAGCGCTGTTGCGGGTAGAGCACCCACACACCGGTATCCGTGAATTGATAATCATCCAGGACTGACACCAACTCCCCGCTTGCCAGATGCTCCTTCACGTAATAGTCCGGTAGTTGAGCAAGGCCAATTCCCCGCAAAGCCGCATCGACCAGAGCGGGGCCGGAGTTGGCGTGCCAGTTGCCGGTAACCACCAGATCCTTCCGTGCGCCTTTATCCAGAAACAACCAATGATCGCGGGAGCCAATCAGGCAGTTGTGCTGCTCCAGATCCGCCAGCTTTGTCGGGTGCGGGTGCCGGGAGAAATACGCCGGGGAGCCGACCACATATTCACGCCGGGAACACAGACGGCGCGCGACTAACGTGGATTCCTTCAGTACCCCCATGCGAATAGCAACATCGTAACCCTCTTCAATCAGCTCCAGCTGCCGATTGCTCAGGTGCATGTTGATCTTCAGCTGTGGGTATAACGTGTGAAATTCGTTCACCAGCGGCGCGATAAAACGATCGCCAAAGGTAGTGGCAGCGGTAATCTTCAGCGTGCCGGTAGGGTTGGTCTGATGGTGGTCAAGCGCCAGCTCCGCATCTTTAAAACCTTCGAACAACTGGCGGCAGCTCTCGTAATAAAGCGCGCCGCTGTCCGTCAGGCGGATCTGCCGGGTCGTGCGGTACAGCAGCTGTGTGCCGAGCTGCTGTTCCAGCTGGCTCACCAATCGACTGATATGCGAACTTGACACTTGCAACTGGCGCGCAGCCGCGGAAAAATTGCCCAGCCGCACCACCTCAACAAAGGCTTCAATCCTCTCCCAACGCTGCATTGCTGCCCCTCTGCAATAATTATCTGTAATAATGGCGGTTTATGATTCGTGAGGGGATAGTCTACACTGATCGATTCATTCACAGAATCACCAAACCAACTTTAATTCTCACGCTCTAAACGGCTCTTACCTATTTCCGGAGGAATGTCCATGAAATCACGTGCTGCTATCGCCTTTGCTGCAGGAAAACCATTGGAACTTGCTGAAATTGATGTTCAAGGTCCCAAGCAGGGCGAGGTTCTGGTGCGGATCGTGGCCACCAGCGTTTGCCATACTGATGCTTACACCTTGTCAGGGGCTGACCCAGAAGGTGTATTCCCAGCCATTTTAGGCCACGAAGGGGCCGGAATTGTGGAAGAAGTCGGCCCCGGAGTCACCAGCCTGAAGCCGGGCGACCATGTCATTCCCCTGTACACCGCCGAGTGCGGCAAGTGTAAGTTCTGCCTCTCCGGCAAGACCAACCTCTGCGGTGCCGTTCGCGCCACCCAGGGCAAGGGGTTGATGCCCGACGGTACCTCCCGTTTTTCCTTCGAAGGCAAGCCTTTGTTTCATTACATGGGGACTTCAACTTTTTCTGAATACACCGTGCTGCCCGAAGTCTCGCTCGCAAAAGTTTCCCCCGAAGCGCCGCTGGATAAGATCTGCCTGCTGGGCTGTGGCGTAACCACCGGTATCGGTGCAGTCATGAATACTGCCAAGGTAGAGCCTGGCTCCACGGTAGCGGTGTTCGGGCTGGGCGCGATCGGACTGGCGGTCATTCAAGGCGCGAAGATGGTGAATGCAGGCCGCATCATTGCCATTGACGTCAATCCGGATAAATTCGAGCTGGCTCGTCAGTTCGGAGCGACAGACTTCGTCAACCCGAAGGATCATGCGGACCCCATCCAGCAGATGATCGTGGATATGACCGACGGTGGAGTGGATTACTCCTTCGAGTGTATCGGCAATGTCAACGTGATGCGCTCAGCGCTGGAGTGCTGCCACAAGGGCTGGGGCGAATCCATCATCATCGGGGTGGCGGGCGCAGGTCAGGAAATCTCCACCCGTCCGTTCCAGCTGGTTACCGGAAGAGTCTGGAAAGGCTCGGCTTTCGGTGGTGTGAAGGGTCGCAGCCAGTTGCCGGGCTACGTGGAACAATACATGCGCGGCGAAATCAAGATTGATGAGTTCATCACTCACGATATGCCGTTCGATAAGATCAACGAAGCCTTCGACCTGCTCCACGAAGGTAAAAGCATTCGTACAGTGCTGCATTATTGATAGCAGATCGCACCGCCACCGGCCTGAAAATCACAGGCCGGATTGGCAGGCAGTTCGAGGCAACAAACTCAGCGAGCAGGTCGGATTAGCAGCGAGCTCAGCGAGCCGCGTAATCCGACACCAATCTTGATCACGGCTGCTGCGGCCTTACCTGGATCAAATACTGATCAGCGCTTGCCTGGACACTCGCTAAGAAAAGGCATCTTCGAATTTGTTTATGTTGGATTACGCTGCGCTAATCCAACCTACGATCACACTATTTCACGATGGAAATTGCCATGTCACAAACTTCTGCTCTTACATTGCTTTCTTCCACCAAAAGTTTTGGTGGCTGGATCAAGCGTTATAAACACACCTCGCCCGTTTTGAATTGCGAGATGATCTTCGCTATTTACCTCCCGCCCCAGGCAGAGACGGGCACAGTGCCACTGCTGTGGTGGCTCTCCGGGCTGACCTGTACGGACGAGAATTTCATGCAGAAAGCCGGGGCGCAACGTGTGGCGGCCGAGCTGGGGGTGGCCATCATCTGTCCAGACACCAGCCCACGGGGCGTCGATCTGCCAGGTGAAGACGAGAGTTATGATTTCGGTTCCGGTGCCGGTTTTTATGTCAACGCAACGCAAGCCCCCTGGAATCAGCACTACCGCATGTACGACTACATCGCGGATGAGCTGCCTGCCTTGGTCCGGGATAACTTCCCCGTCAATGGAAGGGAAGCCATCAGCGGCCATTCAATGGGCGGCCACGGGGCATTGATGCTGGCGCTGCGCAATCCGCAGCGTTATGCCTCCGTCTCCGCCTTTGCTCCTATTGTTAACCCAAGCAACTGCCCTTGGGGCCAGAAGGCATTCAGCGGCTATCTTGGCAACAATCAGGATTTATGGGCGCAATACGACACCTGTGAATTAATCGCCAGCGGCACGTCCAAACAGCCATTGCTGATCGACCAGGGCGACTGTGACAACTTCCTGCAAGAGCAACTGAAACCAGAGCTGCTTGAGCGTGTCTGCGAGGATCACAATCATCCACTGACCCTTCGTTACCAGCCAGGCTACGACCATAGTTACTTCTTTATCGCGACCTTTATTGAAGAGCATCTGCGCTATCACGCACAACACCTGCACCAAGCGTGATGACACCGGCAAGGACGCCGCGCTCCACTCCCCCATCCGCCCCCTGCCGCTCGCCTTTACCTCTCTTTACGCCGTTTTTGATCATTGCATCTCGTGTAACACCTTGCCCCAGCCGCTGCTTTCGGGTAACCTTTTTGCAATAGATTATATTATATGATTATTTGCCAGCGATACGGCATCAGGCGACTTTGTCTGATCCAAACCTGGATGTTTAGCCCGCATACGTAGTAGCGCCCTTGCCCGGCGCTGATGAATATCGGCTCGCGAGTGTGAATTGATGTCCGACAATAACAAGATCAAAAAACCGCTTCGCTCGGCGCAATGGTTCGGCGAACGAGACAAAAATGGTTTCATGTACCGCAGCTGGATGCGCAATCAGGGCATTCCGGAACATCATTTTTACGGCCGCCCCATCATTGGTATCTGTAACACCTGGTCGGAACTCACACCCTGTAACGCTCATTTCCGTGAACTGGCGGAGCGCGTCCGTCGCGGCGTACTAGAGGCAGGTGGCGTACCGGTGGAGTTTCCGGTGTTCTCCAATGGCGAATCCAATCTCCGGCCCACTGCTATGCTCACCCGCAACCTCGCATCCATGGATGTAGAAGAATCCATTCGCGGCAACCCGATCGATGGCGTTGTGTTGCTGGTCGGCTGTGACAAAACCACGCCGGCCTTGCTGATGGGTGCAGCCAGTTGCGATCTGCCCACGATCGTCGTCACCGGCGGACCCATGCTCAACGGCAAGCACAAAGGTATGGACGTCGGCTCCGGCACCCATGTCTGGCGGATGAGCGAAGATTACAAGGCTGGCTTGATCTCGCTGCAGGAATTTATGGATGCCGAGGCAGACATGTCACGCTCCGCTGGAACCTGCAACACCATGGGAACGGCATCCACCATGGCATGCATGGTGGAAGCCATGGGAGTTTCCCTGCCGCAGAATGCTGCGATTCCCGCTGTTGATGCGCGCCGCAGCGCACTGGCGTTCGCCTCGGGCATGCGCATTGTGGAGATGGTGGCGGAAGACCTGAAACTGTCACAGTTGCTGACCCGCGCAGCGTTTATCAACGCTATCCGAGCCAATGCAGCTATCGGTGGCTCCACCAATGCCGTGATTCACCTGAAAGCCATTGCTCAGCGTATCGGCGTTGAGCTGACGCTGGATGACTGGCAAACCTACGGCCAGGACGTACCCACCCTGGTCGACCTGCAGCCGTCCGGCCGCTACCTGATGGAAGAGTTTTATTACGCCGGCGGCCTGCCCGCCGTGCTGCGCCGCCTGGGTGAGGCGGGTCTGTTACATAAAGATGCCCTGACCGCCAATGGCAAGAGCCTGTGGGATAACAACCGGGACGCGCCCTGTTACAACGATGAGGTCATCCGCCCGCTGGACAATCCTTTGTGTCACAACGGCGGCATTTGCATCCTGCGCGGGAATCTGGCGCCGCGCGGTGCGGTACTCAAACCGTCCGCCGCGACACCCGCCCTGATGAATCACCGAGGTCGCGCCGTCGTGTTTGAAAATTTCGAGCACTATAAAGAGCGCATCATGGACCCGCATCTGGAGGTTGATGCGGCCTCCGTTCTGGTTTTAAAAAATTGCGGCCCCAAGGGTTATCCCGGCATGGCTGAGGTCGGCAACATGGGTTTGCCGCCCAAACTATTGAAACAGGGCGTAACAGATATGGTGCGCATCTCTGATGCGCGCATGAGTGGTACTGCATTTGGTACCGTGGTGTTACATGTTGCACCGGAAGCGATGGAACTCGGCCCACTGGCGGTAGTACAGGACGGCGACATCATCCATCTGAATGCGCAGAGTGGTGTGCTTGAACTCGCGATCAGTGATGAAGAACTGCAGGCACGCATTGCGCAATTGCGTGTGGTACGCAAGCCGGTTCATCCCGGTGGTTATCTACAGCTGTATATTGACCATGTCATGCAGGCCGACGAAGGCTGCGATTTTGACTTCCTGGTGGGTTGTCGCGGTGCGGATGTACCGGCACACTCTCACTGATTACGTTAGACCGATTAATAACGTGCAAATAACAGCATAAGAGCCCTCGATGAACCTCAGCAACCAGTACCCGAGTCTGCGTGGGAAGATCGTATTGATTACCGGCGGTGCCTCCGGCATTGGAGCCAATCTGGTGGAAGCGTTTTGCCGGCAGCATGCGCGAGTCGCGTTCATTGATATTCGCAACGAAGATGCGGAAAAACTGGTGGCATCGCTCAGTGACATTCCCGACTGCAGCGCGCCGGTGTATTACCCGTGCAATTTATTAAATATTCCGCGCGTGCAGGAAACCATTGCAAAAATACGCAAGGATTTAGGGCTGATCAGTGTACTGATCAACAACGCGGCCAATGACACCCGCCACGATTTTCGTAAGGTGACCGTGGCCTATTGGGACGAACGCCTGGCCGTTAATTTGCGGCATCATTTTTTTGCGGCGCAGGCGGTTTACTGGCATATGAAAGAATTAGGCAGTGGCTCCATTATCAATCTCGGCTCCATGAGCTGGTACGCAACCCAGGGCGGCATGCCCGGCTACACCAGCTCCAAAGCTGCGATTGAAGGATTAACCCGGGGTCTTGCGCGGGACATGGGCAGCGACAATATCCGCGTAAATACCCTGGTGCCGGGCTGGGTGATGACTGAACGGCAACGCGCGATGCTGATGAACGAAAAATCAGCCCATACGATTATTGACAATCAGTGCCTGAAAAAAAATGTTATGCCCGAAGATATCAGTGCGATGGCTTTGTTCCTCGCCTCGGATGACAGCCGCCTATGCACCGCGCAACATTTTATTGTCGATGGTGGCTGGATCTGAAACGCGCTTGGATACATAGGTTTGTCGGATTACGCTGCGCTAATCCGACCTACAGATTGTTTGGATACCTGCTTATAAAGATAATGAAGTAGGTCGGATTAGCGGCGAAGCCGCGTAATCCGACAAATGCAGCGGCCGTCGACGGCATTCATTAAAATGACCAAAATCAAGAAAATAAACAATCAGATAGTTTTCAGGAATAAGCGCATCAACACGAGTTAACAGAATAATGGTTAACAGCCAGCTGTTTTAATGGACTCATAAATCGGAAAGTGACGCAATATCAAAGGCTCTACAACCAGGCTAACAATATTAAACCCTGGGAATGTGTGAACATCCAGTAATTCCCGGACTAACAATATGGAAACCTGGCAAATACGTGAACAACCAATAATTAATTTTTCACGAGGAAGACACCATGAAAAGATTTTTACGCTCGCTCACTACCACCGCCCTCGCCTCCACATTGGTGATCGCCAGTACTGCCTCCGCATTAACCGTGGGCTTCTCACAAGTCGGCTCTGAAAGCGGTTGGCGCACCAGCTTTTCTGAATCTGTCAAAGCCGAAGCCGAAAAACGCAACATCAACCTGAAATTTTCCGACGCACAACAAAAGCAGGAAAATCAGATTAAAGCGGTGCGCAGTTTTATTGCGCAAGGTGTTGATGCCATCATCATTGCGCCTGTAGTAGAGACCGGCTGGCAGCCCATCCTGATGGAAGCCAAGCGTGCGCGCATCCCGGTGGTTATCGTTGACCGTAACGTGGCCGTTACTAATGATTCGCTTTACCTCACCCGCATTGCCCCCGATTTTGAGCTGGAAGGCGAAAAAGCCGCTAACTGGCTGATGGAAAAAACCGAGGGCAAATGCAACATTCTCGAATTGCAGGGCACGGTAGGATCGAGTGCAGCGATTGGCCGCATGAAAGGTTTTAACAAAGTCCTTGAGCAGCATCCGGAAGCGAAAATTGTGCGCAGCCAGACAGCAGAATTCACCCGTGCGAAAGGCAAGGAAGTCATGGAGAGTTTATTAAAGGCGGAAGCCGGTGGAAAAAATATCTGCGCGCTCTGGTCCCACAACGATGAGATGGCGCTCGGTGCCATTCAAGCGATCAAAGAAGCCGGTTTGCAACCAGGCAAAGACATTCTCGTGGTGTCCGTGGATGCGGTAGATGATGCACTTAAAGCGATCGTTGACGGCACCATCAATGTGTCTGTTGAACTCAGTCCGCACCTGGGCGGCCCGGCGTTTGACGTAATCGATCAATACCGCAACGGCAAAAAAGATTTTGAAAAATGGATTCGTATGGGTGGCAAAGTATTCACCGCCGAAAACGCCGCAGCTGAATTAGCTCAACGGAAATAACTGCTTAGCCTGTAGCTCGACGGAATTGACCGGATAATCTTTAGTTTACTGGAATACCCCGTCAAATTAAGCGGTCTAGTAGGTCGGATTGGCCGCACAGCGGCGTAATCCGACACTGTTATAAAAGTAATAAAAAATATCTCAAAGGCGGCGCGAATCATTGAACCAATTTGTTCGTGTCGCTGCGCCACCTCTCTAACACATTGTCGGATTACGCCGCTGTGCGGCTAATCCGACCCATACATGCGACGATTGATTTATGTCTAACGCTACAGCTGTTCTTCAACTGCGGGGAATTCACAAAAAATTTCCCGGTGTGCATGCACTGAAGGGCGTTGATTTCACGCTGCGCCGCGGTGAGATTCACGCACTGCTCGGTGAAAATGGTGCGGGCAAATCCACACTGATCAAAGTCATGACCGGCGTTTACGCCCGCGATGGTGGTGACATTCTGCTGGATGGCAAGCCCATCTTCCCCAGCAACACCGGCGATGCTCAGGATCTGGGCATCAGCACGGTGTACCAGGAAGTTAACCTGCTGCCTAATCTAACCGTTGCGCACAACATTTATCTCGGCCGTGAGCCAAAGCGATGGGGCTTGATCGACTGGAAAACAATTAATCAGCGCTCCCACGCATTGCTCAAAGATTACGATCTGGATATTGATGTTACGCAACCACTGTCCAGCTATTCCATCGCCGTGCAACAGTTGATTGCCATCGCACGCGGCGTCGACATGTCAGCCAAGGTACTGATCCTCGATGAACCTACCGCGAGTCTCGATGCTGATGAAGTCCAATCCCTGTTCCGCATCATGCGCAGCCTGAAAGAGCGCGGTATCGGCATCGTTTTTGTCACGCATTTTCTGGATCAGGTTTACGCCGTGTGCGATCGCATTACCATCCTGCGCAATGCTGAACTCGTCGGCGAATTTGACGCGGCGACGCTGACGCGGCCGGAGCTGGTGGGACACATGCTGGGCAAGGAGCTGGCGGCACTGGAAGAACGTCTGCACCAAACCACCAGCGAACAAGCATCGCCTCCGGCGCTGACACTCACTCAGGTGGGTAAACCCGGCCTGCTCGAGCCGATTGATCTACAGGTTGCCCAGGGTGAAGTTGTTGGCCTCGCGGGCCTGCTCGGTTCCGGCCGAACCGAATTATGCCGTTTGATTTTCGGCGTTGATAAAAAACAAACCGGTACCATGGTCTTTCATGGCAAGACCATTCATTTGTCGTCAACTAAAGAGGCCATCGATCTCGGCATGGGTTTACTCCCGGAAGATCGCAAACACGATGGCATCCTCGGCCCACTTTCGATCCGCGAAAACATTATTATGGCGCAGCAGATCAAGCAGGGCTGGTGGCGATTTATTCCGCGCAAGCAACAAAATGCGATGGCGGAAAAATATGTCAAAGACATTAACATCGCTACGTCAGATATTGAAAAACCCATTGAACAACTCAGTGGTGGTAACCAACAGAAGGTTATTCTCGCTCGCTGGCTGGCATCAAACCCCAGCCTGTTGATTCTCGATGAACCTACACGCGGCATCGACATTGGTGCGCACGCCGAGATTATTAAATTAATTCGTCAGCTGTGTGAACAGGGTTTATCGCTGATCGTCGCATCTTCGGAACTGGAAGAGCTGGTGGCCTTCAGCGATAAAGTCGTCGTGCTGCGTGATCATAAAAAAGTTGCGGAATTAACCGGCAGCGATATTCAACCCGATACCATCATGCGTGCAATCGCATCCGCCTGATTTTAAGCCGAGACGTAAACGACTATGAATGCATTTTTTTCCAATCCGCAATTGCGCCGTTATATCTGGCCCGTTGCCGGACTTCTGCTCCTGTTGTTGATCAACCTGATTATTTCGCCGGAGTTTTTTAATCTGACATACAAAGACGGCCGCTTTTACGGCAGCCTGATTGATGTTTTAAACCGTGCAGCGCCGATTGCTTTATTGGCTATCGGTATGACGCTGGTGATTGCCACTGGTGGTGTAGACCTGTCGGTGGGCTCGGTAATGGCCATCGCCGGTGCCGTGGCCGCTTATTTAATTACCTCCGGTGTAGACAGCCTTACCGTTATTATCGCGGGCGGCCTTGCGGCGGGTTTAGTGGGTGGCATGATCAACGGGTTCCTGGTTGGCTACTTGAATATTCAACCCATCGTGGCCACGCTGATCCTGATGGTGGCGGGGCGCGGTGTTGCACAATTAATCAATGAGGGTCAGATCGTTACCTTCCAGCATGACGCGTTCAGTTTTCTCGGTACCGGTTATTTTCTTGGCTTACCTTTTCCAGTAATTCTGGTGATCATTACGTTTGTGCTGGTGCAGTTGTTGATGCGGCGTACCGCCTTAGGTTTGTATGTAGAAGCCGTGGGCGCCAATGCATCCGCCAGCCGTTATCTGGGCATCAATGCCCGAGCGATAAAGTTAAGCGTTTACTGTCTCGCCGGTTTGTGCGCGGCGCTGGCCGGTATGATTGCCGCAGCAGACATTAAAGGCTCTGATGCGAATAACGCTGGCTTGTGGCTGGAGCTGGATGCCATTCTCGCGGTGGTAATCGGCGGCGCCTCCCTGATGGGCGGCCGTTTTTCTTTGTTGTTGTCCATCATCGGGGCGCTGATTATTCAAACACTCACCGTCACCATCATCATGAGCGGCATCCCGCCGAAATTTAATTTATTGATTAAGGCTTCCGCCATTATTCTGGTGTTGCTGATGCAGTCTCCGCGCTTTCAGCAACAGCTATCCAGCCTCATGTTGTGGAGAAAGCGCCATGGTTAATCGTAAGTTTATTCCACTGATCGTCACCTGCTGCCTGTTCTTTTTGTTGTTCGGTATCGGCTCCGTACAGTTTGAATCTTTTGGTACGCCCCGGGTATTTTTTAATTTGCTCACGGACAATGCCTTTTTGATTATCGCGGCCGTGGGCATGACGTTTGTTATTTTATCGGGTGGAATTGATTTATCCGTTGGTGCCGTTATCGCCTTGACCGGGGTGGTCAGCAGTGTCTTGATCTCCCAGTACAACTGGCATCCGCTGGTGGTGTTTCCGGTGGTCCTGTTGCTCGGTACCGGCTTCGGTGCCGCCATGGGTGCGCTGATTTATTTTTATAAACTGCAGCCTTTTATCGTTACGCTTGCGGGTATGTTCCTCGCACGCGGGCTGGCCAGTGTCATCAGCGAAGAATCCATCCCCATCACCCACGAATTTTATGATGCGGTGTCAATGTTTGGTTTTGAATTACCCGGCGGTGCCTGGATTGGCAGCTCCACGATAATTTGTCTGCTGGTGTTAATCATCGCTATCATCGCTGCACATTACACGCGTTTTGGCGGTCGGGTTTATGCATTAGGCGGCGATAACAATTCCGCCGCACTTATGGGCGTCCCCCTTGCCCGCACCACTATCGCCATTTATGCCATCAGCTCTTTTCTCGCTACGTTGTCGGGCATCGTGTACTCGTTTTATACCTTTTCGGGCTATTCGCTGGCCGCGGTTGGCGTCGAGCTGGATGCAATCGCTGCCGTAGTTATTGGCGGGACGCTGCTGACCGGTGGGTATGGGTACGTGATCGGGACGCTGGTGGGCGTATTGATAATGGGTGTTGTGCAAACTTACATCTCGTTCGACGGCACCCTGAGCAGCTGGTGGACCAAGATTGTCATCGGCGTTTTGTTGTTTTGTTTTATCGCCATGCAACGGGCGCTGAGTAAAGGCCGTTAGTTGTGATGGGTGTGGATGGCAGCTGCCAGGATCGTCGGATTACGCCGCTGCGCGGCTAATCCGACCTACTGGTCTTCTTCAACATGTTTATTGTCTTGAGGTCGCTCTGATGTTTGCTGCCCATGCTGTGGAGGACTTGATGTCTGCGAGGCTTCAGCCGAAGCTGATTCGGCTTGACCAGCCGATTTGAACTCTTCAGCGGGAGTCGCCAGTTCATCATTTTCTAACGGCTCAAGCGTTTCAGCGATAGCCTCTTCCGAAGCGTTAATCCGTTCAGATGTTACATCAGAGTGCGCGCCTTCTGAAGCATCAGATATTTCCGGCGCGCTAACCGGCTCGGAGGTGTCATCAGATATTTCCGAAGTGGTAATCGGCTCGGACGTATCATCAGATTGCGTATTTTCTGAAGCATCAGATGCTTCAGATTTATTGAGTTCATCTAGAATTTTTTCAGCTACCGATTTTTCATCAGCTG